>CAJWAH010000029.1 GCA_913020095.1 uncultured Synechococcus sp. | reverse complement strand
GATGAACTCCTCGATCAACAGAGCAGCCATCAGTCAGCAGCGGCGACCGCTGCGCAGGAATTGGCCGTTCCACCCTTGGGAGCCCAGCCTGCGTTAGCCATTCGTGTGATGCTCCATCACGCTCCAGGCCCGGTGTCGATTCACCATGGAGAGCGCGCCGAGACGCTGAACTGCCGAGGCAGCCAACTCAGCGGGGCTCCACAGCACTTGGGATCTGGGCGTTGGTTCCAGGCGGTTGCTGGAGAGCCTGTTGGCCTGAATCAACAGCGTTACCGCGGCGGTGTGCAGATGCTCTGCCAGGGCAACAAGCTCTTGGTGGTGAACCATGTGCCCTTAGAGGACTACATCAGCTCGGTGGTTGGCGCTGAGATGCCCAGCCACTGGCCAGCTGAAGCCTTAAGGGCGCAGGCGGTTGCAGCCCGTTCTTACGCCATGGCTCACCTGGCCAGACCAGCCAGCCAGGCCTGGAATCTTGGGGCCACCACCCGCTGGCAGGCCTACGGGGGACTGGGCACAGAAAGCAACAGCAGTCGCGCGGCAGCGGCTGACACGCAAGGGCTGATCTTGAGTTTTGAAGGCGGCATTGTCGAAAGCCTCTACGCCGCCAACCGGCAACTCACCGTGGATGCCCATGGCCATCTCGGTGCCAGCATGAGCCAACAAGGGGCCCGGACCTTGGCGAGCCAGGGTTACCAATTCACGCAAATCCTCGCCAAGTACTACCCCGGTGCGAGCCTGGCGAGGTTGCAACGCTCGTGAGAGCTGCCATGCACGACCTCCCCAATCGGTCTTTGGCGGTTCAACGCTCAGCGTTGCAATCCGGGGCGCTGATCCCGTTAAAGACCGACGTGATCTCAGGCCCTGATGAGCGCTTCCAACTGAGGCGCCTGATCAGTGCCACCCCCAAACACCTCACCAAGGCTGGCCCCAAACCGAACCCATTTCGGCCGTGGGATCCGCGGTTGGAGGTGGCTTGCCTGCCGCAGCATGTGGTGTTGCTGAACAAATATCCGGTCCAAGCCGGCCACCTGTTGTTGATCACCAAGCAATGGCAGGCGCAGGCGGATTGGTTGCAAGCCAGCGATTGGCAAGCCCTATCGGCGGTGTGGGCCCAGCAACTTGGCTTTTGGTTCTTCAACAGTTCAGCTGCCGCCGGAGCGAGTCAGCCGCACCGGCACTTGCAATTGCTGCCTCGGGTTTCAGGCCAGCCGCCGTGTCCTTTGGCTGCGGACTTTGAGGCTTTAGCCCACGGCGGATCCCCTCGCTGGCCATGGCAACAGGCCGCCGCGGCACGGCAGTTCAACTCTGCTAGCAGCGCCGAAGATCTGCAGGCTTGTTACCAGGAGCTAGCGGTTGCACTGGGCCTTGGAGCTGCCACGAGCGATGAACGGCCAAAACACCCCTACAACCTGCTGCTCTGCAACAAGTGGATGGCGATGGTGCGGCGTCAGAAGGAAAGTCACGCAGGATTCAGCGTGAATGCCCTTGGCTTTGCCGGCTACATGCTCGCCACTGAGGCGTCGGACATGGCTTGGCTTGCCAGCAGTGGCGGAGATGCGTTGCTGGATCAGGTCAGCTGCTAGCTGGCTGCATCCCGCTCGATCTGCTGCTCCAACGTGGCGATCGCTGCATTGGCTGCGGCCAGTTGGCGTTCGACCGCATCACGCCAACCCTTGAGCATGTGGAGCTTGCGCTGTTGGTACCTGGCATGGGAGTTGTCCCCAGGTTCAGACCAGCAGCATCCAGGAAGCGGAAACATGGGAAACTCTTGCCGACCTGCCCGTTGTAGCGAAGGCAGAGTCGCTGTTGTCGTTGTTGCCTTGTCGCTGTGCGTCACCCACAACACAAGGCCCGCACTGGCATTGATTACTCGCTGATCAAAAGAAAATCTGTTGAGCTCCCATCCCTGTCGCAGTTGAGACGCACTGTGAGAGCAGTAAGCCCCGTGCGTCCCATGCGTCCTGTTGCTTTTGCTGCCGCTCTTGCTGTTCTGGGTGCCGCCCCAGCGGCGTGGGCCGATGTGGCGTTGATGGCAGGGCAGCAGGCCACCCCCCTGCGCGGACAGTTCAACAGTGTCCCGGTCTTGCACTCCAACCAGCCGGAGCAAGTCACCGGCCCAGGCATCCTGGTTTCCACCACCGAAGGTCAAGCCAGGGCTGAAAACGGGCAGATGCTGCGGCATGCCACCTACACCTTCAACGGTGATTTCGGCATTCACGCCCACCACAAGTACTACCCCTCCGATCCCAGTCGCCTGGGAGGTGCTCGCCAACGCGGCACGCTGACCATCGCCACCATCGCCATCAACAACGGTGATGCGCCAGTCACCCTGGAGATGAGCCAAGGCTCCGTCAAAAACAGCTTTGAAGCGCCTTACAAAATCGATGGCCTGATGGGCGTCAAGGTGCAGGGATATCGGCCTTGGAACGCAGGTCCTGGTGACGCCACATCGGTGCAGATGTTGCGCGGCAAGTTGGATCGCAAGCTCCCCGATCAGATCACTATTCCCGCCAGAAGCCGGATCATCCTGTTCAGCACCAACCTGCCGGCCCGGGGCATTGCCAACGCGCTGCTCAAGGGAACCAGTTCAGGACCGTTCCAAATGGCTGTGGTGGCAGCGGAAGACCCCAAGTCGGATGCCGATCTGTTTGCGGTCTTGGATGGCCAACAGCTCGCAGGTGGTCGCATCTATCTCGACAAGGTCGCCAAGATCAACAGCGGCGAAGTGTTCTCACGGGTTGGTGGTGTTGCCATTGGTGATGCCTATAGCGCTGCCATCAGCCACGACCTGAGGACCAGCCCCCTGCACGTGCCCTTCACCACCACCTCGCGGCATCACTTCGGTACCGGCGAGAACCAGGTGAACCGTTTGGCCACCCGCATGCGCGATTCATCGCTCGACAACGTGGGCACCTACGGCGTTCGCTACGACATCGACCTCAACCTGATCGGCAGTGGCAACCACCGCCTAATGCTGAGCCACCCCAGCATCGCCGGCCGACAATTCACGGCGTTCCGCGGCACGATTGCCATCACCGACGGTCAAGAAACAGAAGAGCTGCATGTCGGCATGCGCTCGGGCCAAAGCCTGGAACTCAAAGCGCTGCAACTACGTGAAGGTCAGCCGCGCAACCTGCGCATCAGCATGGTGTATCCAGCCGATGCAACGCCCGGTCACCTGCTCAGTGTTGTGCCTGAACAACAGTTGCTGGCCTTGCGTCAAAAGCAGACCATGATGCAGGTGGCTCAGCAGCCCGGCCAGCCCGCTGTGCTGCCGGTGGCTCCTCCGCCTCCGATCACACAGCAACAGCGCTTGGGTGCAGGAGCCGTTCTGCAGAAGACAGCTCCTCGACTGCTTCCCTATGGCGGTTGGCCCAACCCGGCGCCGGCCATGCTGGATCCAACCCGCCCCTATCAGTTGATGCGCCATTGGCTGAACCGTTAAACGACAAGGGCCGCAGGGTCAGCCTTGAATTGCGCGAGGACACGATTGAACGCCTCGACGCCTTGCGCAAGCAATGGTCGCTCCGCAGCCGCGGTGCGGCCATTCAGCGTTTGTTGGACGATCTGCTGCAGGATCTCCCAGCAGAGCACGCTGCTGAAGCAGAGCAAGAGGCCCAACCAGAGGATCATCTGCAGGGAGCCATCGTGTTGGTGTCTTCCGCCCACGAGACCCCAGAGCCAGAACCGGAGGAACGCAGCACAGGAATCAATTTGCCCGGGTTTGTCTCGCGGCGAACAACCAAGCTCAAACGGAGCCTCAAAGAGCCGGTGGTGAGCGAGGCGCAAGCCAGTGGCGAACGATTTGAGGTGATGGATGACCAGCAGCTGAGCGCGTCGATTGCAGCTGTTCAAAACCACTGGATGTCGCTGTACGGCAATGAGCCATCGGCCGCTGTTCTAGAAGCAGCCATGAATTGGCTCGGTCAAGACATCTGGCCCAGTTCCGATGCCTCAGAAGGCCAAAGCTTCACGTGGAACGCCGTGCAGCAGGTGATGCTCGGCTTCTGCCCCAGTTGGGAGGTTAGGGAAGCCAGCGTTGATCGGGTTGTTGTGGCCGCAGGCGTGCTGGAAGATCCCTTTGGTGCAGCATCGCTGCCCATGCGCGTGCCATCGCTTGTAGGGCGGATGGCCCAACGGCTGCGGCGCCGGCGCCGTGGCTCACCATTTTTGGATCTGCAGAGCACGATGAGCACCCAGGGTTCCTTGAAGTTGCTGGGTTTATCCACCGCTCCTGGTTTCAAACTCAGCTTGTCTGATATCCGCGAGGCCTACCGGCAAAAAGCCCTCGCGTGCCATCCCGATGCTGGGGGGTCCGCCGAAGACATGCGCCGTTTGAATGAGGCCTATCAACTACTCAAACAGCGTTACGTGCGTACCGCCTGAGACTCATTAGCAGACTCTTTGTGCGTCTCATGAAAGAGCGCCGGAAACAGAGATTTGCCGTACGCCAAACGGTGCATTCCAAGACTCGCAACCTTGATTGCTTCATCGGCCCATAAATCTCATTCAAGACTGGCTGTTAGTCCAAAATCAAATCTCATCCAAGATGCTCAAACAAAATCTTTGCAAAACCAGAAAAACCTCATTTTTTGGCGTTTTTGGCTGCGAGGCCAGCGAGCTCTGCCATGCAAGCCGCAAGCAAAAACGATGGCGAGCAGCCACTTGCTGTAGGTCCGTCAATCCGTGGCCAAATCACCTGTCCAGCGGCTCTGGACTGGCCAGATAGAACACAGTCAAAAGCCAGTGCTGACCAAGACTTTACTCAATCAGGAAATCATGCGCGTATCTGTGTTTGACACAGTGACGCAAGCGCGAAGCCAGCCTGATTGCCTGGTTTTGCGCTTCTCGATTAAGAATCTCTCCAAGACTCAAGATAAATCTCAGTTAAGACGATCAACACAGCCTTGACGATGGTGCTGAGTGAATCGTGCGCGCGCAAAAAAGAACTCAATACGACTGGCTCTCCGGCCAACAATAATTAGTCTCACAACAATCAGTCGCGACAACTGGATGGACCACTTCCTGGGCTCAAGCGAGACTAATGAGATAAGTTAAAACCCTGAATTGATTAGGCCAAAGCCAACGAAGACCTGGCCAAAGTCACTAGGAAGTACAGGTATTAGCAATATCAGTTGAGACCCTTACGCAGACCCGCAATGAGACACAATCGAGACGCCTGATCAGGTGCTGGTCTGCATCCCCTGGATCAAATAGTCAAAGAACGGGGCGATGAATTGGGCGTCATCAGGGGAGAGCAACGCAATGGAGGCGTCCTTGAGGCAGCGCATCGCTTCCACCATGCCCGGCATCGGCACGCCAAGGCTGTTGTACATCTCGCGGGCGCCAATCAAACCGGTGCTTTCGATAAAGCTGGTGCTGCCGGCCAAACCGCCGTAGGTCACCAGGCGCAGGTACCAGCTGAAATCACGCAGACACTGGGCCCGTTGCTTCTGGCCATAGGCATTCCCGCCAGGGGCCACATAATCGGGCTTGCGGCTGAATAGTTGCTTGGCTGATTCATCAACGATCTTGCGCTCGTTCTCGGTCAGCACACGGGCCACCCGAACACGGCGATCGCCATCGTTCAAAAAGTCGGCCATCGAGCGAAGCTCACCGCTCGTTGGATAACGGAGCTCGTCGTCAGCTTGAAGGATTAGATCCTTTACAACGCTCATCGCAACACCTTGGCCGCAGCCACTTTACTGAGCTCAACTCGCCTCTGGCTGCTGAACAGCAGAAACCACGTGAGCTGTAATGCCCAGCGGTAGCGTCAAGGGATGCCTGTTGATGCCAGCCATCCCAACCAGCTGACGCTGGAGATCAAAGATCTCGCCCTCGACGGGACCGGCCTCGCTCAACACGACGGCAAGTTGGTCTTCGTCTCAGGCGCTCTGCCAGGCGAAACCGCCACGGTTCGAATCACAGGCCAAGGACGGGGCAAGCTTCACGCCGAAATCAGCGAGCTCAAGTGCTCAAGCCCGGATCGGCGTGATCCGATCTGCATCCTTGCCGGCAAATGTGGAGGCTGCAGCCTGTTGCATTGGCAAGACGAGGCTCAAAGCCAATGGAAGCAGCAGCAGCTGCAAAACACCCTGCGGCGTGTTGGACGTTTGGAGTGTGTGGTGGAACCCATCCGCTCGACCCAAGCGGTGTTGGGGTATCGCAACCGAGCCATCATTCCTGTACAGCAAAGGGATGACGCCTTAAAGGCTGGATTTTTTCAGCGCGGCAGTCACCAGGTGGTGAACATGAACCACTGTCCCGTGCTCGACCGCAAGCTGGATGCCTTGATCGAGCCGCTCAAAGCGGATCTTCAAGACTCTGGCTGGCCCATCTACAACGAAGACACCCAAAAAGGGCTGTTGCGCCAGTTGGTTCTGCGCGCCGGGGTCTCCAGCGGTGAACTGTTGCTTGGGGTGGTGGTACGCGAGGACCAATTCCAAGCAGCCGACGAGTTGGCTGAACTGTGGATGCAGCGCTGGCCAGAGCTGGTTGGTGTTGTACTGAACGTGCAGCCCAAACCAGGCAACACCCTGCTCGGCCCAAAAGAACGGCTTCTAGCTGGCCGTCCCTGGCTGATGGAGAGCTTTGCGGGACGCCGCTTCCAAATTGGTTTGGGCACCTTTTTCCAAGTGCACCACCAGCAAGCGGAATCGCTGGTGGATGCGTTGCGCAGTGAGCTGCAACTCCAATCAGGGGAGGTGTTGGTTGATGCCTATTGCGGTGTGGGCACCCTTGGATTGCCATTAATCCAAGACGGTGTTCGCCTGATTGGGATTGAGCAAAGCCGCGAGAGCATTGAACGGGCCCAATGCAATGCCTTGCTCAATGGCTTGGAGAACACGGACTTCCATGCCGGCGCTGTTGAACGCCGGCTGCAGGAATTCCTGCCCTTCACCGATGTGCTGCTACTAGATCCACCGCGCAAGGGATTGGATCAGCGGGTGTGTGAGGCAATCAGGGAGCAGCCGCCTGCGCGCATGGCCTATGTCAGCTGCAATCCAGCCACCTTGGCCCGAGACCTAGCGCTCCTCTGCGCCGACCAGCGTTTTGAGCTGAAGAAGGTGGTGCCGTTTGATTTCTTCCCGCAAACCACCCACATCGAGGCGATGGCCATCCTGACTAGCAGCGCAGCTCAGCCTTGAAACTTTTTTCCAAGCTTTGACGAACCTTGGTGAGCAGCGGATCGACTTGCTCATCGCGCAGGGTTGCTTTCGGGTCACGGAAGCGCAACCGCACAGCCAGGCTGCAAGAGCCCTCGGGGATTGGTGAACCGCTGTAGCGGTCCAGCAAATCAACGTTCTCGAGCAGTTGACCTCCGGCCTTGCGAATGGTCTGCAGCACGCTGGCTACATCCTGCGTGTCGTCCACAACAAAGGCCAGATCGCGTTCACTCGCTGGCACCGTCGCAAAGGGCTTAAACGAGGGGCAGTAGCGATTGGTGCGGCTGGCTGCGGTCAGCACTGGCTGCAGGGCTAGATCAAAGATCAATGTTCCAGCGGGCAGGTCGTGCTGCTCGGCCAAGCGCGGATGCAGTTCTCCAAACACACCAATCACCTTGCCTTCGAGCACAAGGCTGGCGCTGCGCCCAGGATGCAGCCGCTCGTCATCCTGCAAGCGGCGGTCTTGCAAGTTCAAGCCCAATTGGGCCATGGCGCGGGCCAAGAGGCCACGACCCTGGTGATAGCTCAAAGGCGAAGGCTGACCGCTGGTACTCCAAAGACCCTGGCGTCGCTCACCGGCCAGAACACCACAGAGCCGCTCCTCTTCGCTGAACCCTTCGCCATCACGGGCAAACACCTTGCCTATTTCAAAGCCCCAGAAACCCGCTTGGCTGGCTTGAAGGTTCCGCGCAGCGGCCTCCAGCAACGCTGGAACCACGGTGGTTCTGAGGCAGCCATAGTCGGTCAGCAATGGGTTGCTAATCGCCACTTGCGCAGGATTGCTCGGCTCCTCACTGGCTACCAGCGACAGATGGCTGATCTCCTGAAGGCCAGCTGCCCGCAGGTTGGAGCGCAACCGCCTGAGCAACTCCTGCTCAGCGGTTAAACCACCTGGTTCCACCGGATCGGGCAGGTGGGAGCCGAAGTTGTCGTAACCCACCAATCGGGCGATCTCCTCGATCAGATCCACTTCCCGTTGCAGATCCAGTTGCCGCGCCGGCGGGACCTGAACACTCCAATGGCTGACTTGGCCGTCCTCGTCACGTTGCGGCTGCAAGGAACAGCCCAAACGCTCCAGCAGGGCGCTCACCTTGGAATCTTCAATCCATTCGCCAGTGGCTAAGGGGCCCAAGAGCCGATCGAGCGCTTCACGGCGCAGCACCAGCGCTTCGCTGGCGCTGGCCACAGGGCTTGCTTGCCACCGGCCTGTGGCCTTGGCCTGACAGAGCTCTTGCAGCAGGGCAACAGCGCGGTTGCTGGCCTGCAGCGTTAGGGCTTGGGGCACCCCACGTTCAAATCGGGCGCTCGATTCGCTGCGCAGTCCGGCTGCGCGGCTGCTGCGGCGTACGAGATTTTGAGGGAACACGGCGGCCTCGAGCCATATCCGCTTGGTGGACTCGGTGACTGCGCTGCTTTGGCCTCCCATCACGCCAGCGAGTGCAACGGCTTGGCCTCCATGGCTCACCAAGAGGTTGTCCTCGCGCAGCTTGAGGGTTTGGCCGTCGAGCAACTCGATCGACTCACCACTGCTGGCCGCGCGCAAGCCAAATCCCTCAGGGCCAAGCTCGGCGAGCCGGTCGCGGTCGTAGGCGTGCAGAGGTTGGCCGGTTTCCAGCATCACCAAATTGGTGATGTCCACCACAGTGTTGATGCTGCGTTGACCAGCGGCTTCCAAGCGCTGCCGCAACCACTTTGGTGATGGGCCGTTGCTGATCCCCTCGAGTGCCGTGAGGCTGAACAGCAGGGCGTGACCAGCAAAGGGAGCCGTTTCCAACTGAGCTGCAGGCTCTAGCTCAGTGGAAGGGGGCTCCTGAACGCTGAGGTCTTCCAGGGCCGCCACCTCGCGGGCAATCCCCAGCATTGACATGCCATCAGGGCGATTGGCGGTGATGGCTAGCTCGAGGATGTGATCGGTTAAGCCCAACAGTGGGCCCACCGGTTCGCCCAATTGCGGCAGCGGGGACCCCTGCTCTACAGCCACAACCTCCAGGTCAACCAAGCCCTCGGAGTTGGTTTCCAAGCCCAGCTCGGAGAGCGAGCAGAGCATCCCGCAGCTTTCAACGCCGCGGAGTTTGGCGGGTTTGATCGTTAGATCCACCGCCGGCAGATGGCTGCCAACGGTGGCAACCGCAACGGCCATCCCCTCACGGACATTGGCTGCACCGCAAACGATTTGAAGGGGCTCGCTCCCTTCGCCAATCGAGACCGAACAGACATTCAGCTTGTTGGCATCGGGGTGGGGGGTTTTGCTGAGCACTTGACCCACTACAACCCCAGCCGCACGGGCTGCCAAGTCCTCTTGCTCTTCAACTTCAAAGCCAGCCATTGACAGCTGTTCAGCCAGGCTGTCGACGTCACTGCGGAAGGGAACCAAGTCCCGAAGCCACTGCAGCGATACGCGCATGAAATCCAGCTGGAAGCGGGCGGATCCTACCGATGGGCGTGAGCCACTCAGTTATGGTGGCGGATTGTCACACCGCTCCGCTCAAGCAGCGCACGTCCTTCCATGGCCAAAAACAAGGGCGTCCGGATTGTGGTCACTCTCGAGTGCACCGAATGCCGGTCCAACACTGATAAGCGGTCTCAGGGAGTGTCCCGCTACACCACTGAGAAAAACCGCCGCAACACCACAGAACGGCTGGAGATCAAGAAGTTCTGTCCCCACGACAACAAGATGACGGTCCACAAAGAGATCAAGTGATCTCGCGCTCGTTATCCCACTTCCACTGACTCTCCAATCCCATGCCTCCCTCCTTCTTTAAAAAGCGGCTGTCTCCGATCAAGCCCGGTGACCCCATTGATTACAAGGACACCGATCTGCTGAAGAAATTCATCACTGAGCGCGGCAAGCTTTTGCCCCGCCGCATGACTGGCCTCACCGCCAAGCAGCAGCGTGACCTGACCAACTCGGTGAAGCGTGCTCGCATCGTGGCGCTTCTGCCCTTCGTGAATCCAGAAGGCTGAGTTCGAAACCTGCCATTCAGCCAGGTGATCTGGTGGGTGTTTGCGATGAGCGCAAACAACCGCGCCTGGCCCTCCTCGAAGCCCTGTCCAACGGCAGGGCTTCGTTGCGTTTTGCCGCCGGCAGTAACCAGCAGCAGCGCCCTGTGCCGCTGAAGCAGGTTGAGCTGATCGTTGCCCTTAGTGACAGCAGCAGCAGCGAACTGGCCCATGCCCTAACGGCCACCAGCAGCAGCTCCACCGAACTGGCCCTGGCCTGGATGGAGTCGCAGCAACAGCAAGCACCGCAACAGAGCTACTCGCTGGCATCACTGGGTCAACTGCTGCGCAATGGCCCAACACCCCACCAGCTGGCGGCTCTCTGGTTGGCCCTACAAGGCCCGCAGGACCTCTGGCGCTGGAAAGCAGGGTTGGCCACAGCCCGCAGCAGCTCCGAGCTGAGGCAACTGCGACGCAGCCGCCGCTCCCAGCAACTTGAGCAGGCCGGCCGGCAAGGGCTGCTCGATGCGATTGCCGCCCGCAAGCCAATCACAGCCCTGCTGGGCTCGAAGCAGTCCCAGGAGCTGCTGCGCGGGCTCAAGCAGCTTGCTGGGGCTGAAAAGCCTGAGGAGGTGAGCCTGGCGCCTGAACTCCACCACGCCTTGCAACGGGCTGGTTACGACGGTTCCGCCCAGGTGTTGCAGCAGGTTTTGGTGGACCTGGGCTTGCTGCAAGCAGGCCAGCCTCTGCGGCTGCTGGGATCGGCGTGGGAGAGCAACTCCGAGGTGGAGTTGCCAGCAGCTCAGAGCGATCCACAGCGCCGAGACCTGAGCCATCTGAGCTGTTTCAGCATCGACAGTGCCTCCACCCAAGAGGTGGACGACGCCATTGGCTTGGAACGCCGTGATGGAGATCTCTGGATCTGGGTCCACATCGCTGATCCCCATCAATGGTTGCAACCAGGAGATCGGCTCGACCTTGAGGCCCAACGCCGTGGGTCAACCCTGTATCTCAGTGGCGGGGCCATGCCGATGTTCCCCATGGCCGTGGCCCGCGACTGCATGAGCTTGCGGCCCATGCGCCCCTGCGGCGCCTTGAGTGTGGGCGTGCTGCTCAACGCAGAGGGGGCGATTGAGGCGGTTGAACCCTGCCGCAGTTGGGTGAAGGTCTCCTACGGCCTCACCTATGAGGATGCTGATGAATTAATCGAACTCGCACCCCCTGAGGATCCCGATCTAGCGGAGTTGGCGGAGCTGCTCAAACGCCGCACAGCCTGGCGCGAACAGCAAGGAGCCCTGCTGATGGAGCAGGCCGAAGGTCGGTTGTTCCGCAATCCAACGGCTGAGTTGGCGCTTGAAATCACCGAACCAGGCCTGGCCCGCTCCTGTGTCAGCGAGGCCATGATTCTCGCTGGTGCAGCCATGGCTGAATGGTCAAGCCAACACGGTTTGGCCATGCCCTATCGGGTCCAAGCCGGATCCAGTCATGAGCCTGCAGAGGCCAACCAATGGCCCCAAGGTCCAGTGCGCTGGGCCCAGCAGAGGCGGGGGTTGAGCCGCAGCCGCTTGCAAAGCAACCCTGAGCCCCATGGCTCGCTGGGCCTGCCGATGTACCTGCAGTGGACCTCCCCGATCCGCCGCTACAGCGATCTACTGGCTCACCGCCAGTGGTTGCAATTCACTGGACACCTTGAGGGGGAACCGCTCGATGCTGAGGCCATCGGCGCGCTGTTGCAGCGCTTGGATCAAGGTCAACGGGAGGCAAGCTT
>CAJWAH010000028.1 GCA_913020095.1 uncultured Synechococcus sp. | reverse complement strand
TCCTGGGGTGGAGTGCTGCTGCACAAGCGACCCAGTTCTTGGTTCAGCTGCTGCAGCTTGCCCATATCAAGGCCGGACATTGGTAACCCGGCCAAGCTGGCCAACAACACCGGAAGAAGCGCGTACGCCATCAGGACCCCCAAAGCACCCAACCCAAGCGAGCAGGTGAATACGGAAGGAAACCTTAACCGCCCCTTTTTTTAGTTGGTGACTGGTTTTTGGAGTTCGCGGCTGTAGCGCTGCACCTGCAGGTCAACACCGGTGATCGCCGTTCCCACCACCACAGCATCAGCGCCAAAACGCAGAGCTTGCGAGGCAGCTTCAGCGGAAGCGATACCGCCTTCGCAAATCAAGCCAACACCGGCAGGGAGTTGCTGACGCAAGGGGCCCAAAAGATCCCAGGCGGGCGGCTGAGCCGCAGCGGTGGCCTCGGTGTAGCCATACAAGGTGGTGCCCACCCATTGGCAGCCCAAACGAGCCGCCTCAAGGCCATTGGCGAGGCTGTCGACATCAGCCATCAAAGGAGCCCCCAGGTCAAGGCGGGCGCGCTCAACCAGTGCGGCCAAGGGCTCACCATCAGGGCGCGGCCGCTCGGTGGCATCGATCGCCACCACATCGGCCCCAGCCGACCAGACCGCACAGACCTCCTGCCAGCCCGGGGTGATGTAGACGGAGCTACCGGGAAACGTGCGCTTCCATAGGCCAATAATCAAGGCCTTGGGACAGCGCTGGCGCACCGCGCCGATGTGCTCTGGGCTCTCAAGGCGAACCCCCACCGCGCCATTGCGCAGGCTGGCTTCCGCCATGGCGGCAATCACATCGGGATCCCGCATGGGCGAACCAGCCGGGGCCTGCACCGAGACGATCAAGCCTTTAGGAAGAGCCAGCGCAGCGCCTTGGTTCACGAGGCGAGCCGGTCGGTTTGCGGTCCATCCCACTGGGGTAACCATCCCTGCAACGCCGTTTTGATCGGCGCTGGAGCCGGAGCTGGTGCGGAAGGCTGTTCGAGCGGCTCTTCAACGGGCGCCGCAGTGCCCTCAGCGGTGATCGTCTCCTCAACAGGGAGGGGTTCTTCAACAACCGGAGGCTCGTCCAGCGTGACGCTGGGCTGCGGCACCGGTTTGGGTGGCTGCGCCAAGGCCTGGCTCCAGAACAGTTGCTGCGGCTCGCTGGCGAGGGCCTGCATCCAACGCTGCAGCTGCCGAGGGCCATGGCGATGCACCAGGCGATCACTCAGCTGGCGCAGCGCTGCGCTGTCCTGCTGTTGGAGGGCTTCTTGCAGAGCTTCCCGGAGCTGGCGCTCACGGAGGCGGGGCGAAACAAAGACAGCAGGCACAAGATCAGCTCAGCTTCCGGTCCAACAAAGGCCGGATGGACACGAACAGAGCCGCCGACAGGATCAGCAGAGCCGAGAGACACTGGGCTGCCGTAAGGGAGCCGTAGGGAGCCTCCAGCACCACCGCATTGAGGCTGAATTGCCCCAAATACGCCGCGCGTATCGGTTCAATCGCGAAGGTAAGGGGATTCAAGGCTGCAAGCCAGCCCAACCAGGACGGCATGAAGCTGATCGGGGCCAGCGCTGTGCTGGCAAACAGCAGCGGCAGGTTGGCCACAAAGATCACAGCGATCAACTCGATATGGCCCGGCAAGGCAAAGGCCAAACCCAGGCTGAGGGCGGTGACCGCAGCGACCAGTAGCAGCAAGGTGAACAACACCACCAGCAACCCAGCGCCACCGGGCCAGCCATAACCCAGGCCCCAGGCGGCCGCCATGATCGCCAGGCTCTGCACCAGGGAAAGGCTGGTGATGTAGAGCACCGAGGCGAGCACGATCGAGTAGCGCGAGCGCAAGGGCGCCACCAACAGGCGATTGAGAAAGCCAAATTCGCGGTCAAACATCACCGGCAGCCCGGCATTAAGGGCAGCACTGAAGGCGGTGAAGACGATCACCCCAGCCCCCAAGAAGCGGCCATAGCTCACGCCCCCTGGAATCAAGCCATCGGGAGCATTGGCGAACAGGGCACCAAAGAGCACCAACCAGATCAACGGCTGCAGCACTCCCGCCACCAAGGTGGAAGGGCGGCGCTGCAGCTGCACAAACAGCCGCTTGGTGAGCGCCAGGGTCTCCTGGCTGAGCTGAGCGGCTGGGGCGACGGTCATGACAGCAAACAGGGGGACAGGGCCAGCTCAACGCATGGCTTGCTTTTTCTCGGCCTTGGGGTCGCGGCTGGACACCGAAGCCAACTCCGCATCCATCAAGGTGCGGCCGGTGGCTTGAAGGTAGACATCATCCAGGCTGGGGCGACTTTGCGCCAACGAGAACACCGGCACTGAGGCCTCCTCCAGCTGCTGGCGCAAACGATCCAGCAACGCGGCACCCTCGCCCTCCACCACAAGGTTGATGGCATGGCCCTGGGCGCGGTTGATCACCACCTGGCGCACGCCATCGAGTTGCTGCAAAACGCTCTGGGCCTGCTGCGCTTCTTGGGGCGTGGCGAATTCGCGCACCCGCAAGGTGACGCGATCACCGCCGAGATCACGCTTGAGCGACTCGGGCGAGCCCTCGGCGATCACACGGCCGCCATCAAGGATCGCCAGACGATCCGCCAAGGCATCAACCTCTTCGAGGTAGTGGCTGCTGAGCAGAATCGTGGTGCCGTCATCGCGCAGTTGTTGCAGCACTTGCCACAGCGCAGCGCGGCTCTCGATATCGAGCCCCACCGTGGGCTCATCAAGCACCAACACCGCAGGGCTATGCAGCAGCCCACTGGCTAAATCCAGGCGCCGGCGCATGCCACCGGAATAGGTGCCGCAGCGGCGATCCAGCCACTCGCCCATGCCCAGCAGCTCGGTGAGCTCAGCAATGCGGCGTCGACTGGTGGCGGAATCCAGGTGATACAGGCTGGCCTGCAGCTGCAAGAGCTCGCGGCCACTGAGGATCTTGTCGATCGCCACCTCTTGGGCCACATAACCCAATTGCTCGCGGGCCGCGCGGGGATCGGCCAAGGCATTGATTCCAGCGATCTGCACCGAGCCGGCATCGGGGGCCAGCAGGGTGCAGAGAATCCGCAAGCAGGTGGTCTTGCCCGCGCCATTGGGGCCAAGCAAGCCATAGAGGCAGCCGGCAGGCACGTTCAAGCTCACCCCATCGAGGGCCTGCAGGGCCCCATAGCGCTTGCTGAGCTGATCGAGCTGAATCACGGCGGCTGTCAACGTCGGCCCAGCTTAAAAAGCAGATGCAGCCGGCAGGGTGAGCAAGCTGATCAGCTGGTTGCTGAAATCAGCCGCCATGGTCGTGCGGGCCAGCAGCAACAACAGGCAGATGCCAAACAAATAGAGGATCGACCAACGGAACAGCCCCTTGGCCCGCTGCTTGTCATCGGGCAGTTCACCCAGGCGCTGGGCCATCTGCAGCAGGCGGCCGTTGAAGGGCAACACCATCAATCCATAGAACAGTCCGCCACTGGGCAGGGTCAGCACCCCCAGCAGGCTGGCGGCAACGGTGGCGTAGGCGTAGCGATTGATGGCACGGCCGGTGACCTCAGGGCCTTTGACGACGGGAAGCATCGGAATGCCAACCGAGCGGTAGTCGTCGGCAAGCAACAAGGCGAGAGCCCAGAAATGAGCCGGCGTCCACAGAATTATCAGGCCGAACAACCACCAGCCCCCGAGCCCCACATGGCCGGTGGCAGCAGCCGCTCCCACCAACGGCGGAATCGCACCGGCGACTCCACCGATGACGATGTTGCGGGTGGTGCGGGGCTTGAGAACGATCGTGTAGAGCAGCACATAGCTGCACAAGCCCAGCAGGGACAGGCCAGCAGCCAGGCAGTTCACACCGGCCACCAGCAGCAGCGAGGCGCCGCAGGCCAAGGCCACAGCGATTAAAAACGCCTGGCTGCCGCTGAGCCGACCCGACGGCAGGGCGCGACCACTGGTGCGCTGCATTTGGCCATCGAGCTGCTCTTCCCAGAGGCAATTGAGAACGCCAGCAGCAGCGGCAGCGAGGGCACCGCCGCCCAAGGTGCAGGCCAGCCGCGGCAAGGGCAGAGGCCAGCTCTCACTGAGCGCCATGCCACCGAGGGTGGTGGCCAGCAGCAGCGGGATCAGGCGTGGCTTGGCGATCTCCAGCCATGGCGGCAACTTGACCCGCTTGCGACTGGGAACAACCTCGTCGCGGATCGAGGCAGGGGCAGCAATGGGCACTTCAGCCATGACGCAACGCAGGTGATGGAGTAGGCCGTAGGGCGACGGCAGCCGCCGAGAAGGTGGCGATCAACAACGCCGCCACCAATTGGTGGCCAACGGTGACCAGGGGCTCAGACAGCGACAGGCGCAAGGTGAGAACACCCAAGAGCACCTGAGCCGCCACCAGCACCCCGGCAAACGTCAACAGGCGCCGGGCCGGCTTTGGGCTGGGCAGGGCCAAAACCAACAACACGCTGAGCAGGGCCAAGGCCGCTGCGGGGGTAGCCAAGCTGCGATGGGCCGAGAGCCAAGCGCAGCCTTCGGCCAAGCGCAGGCAACGGCCCGACGCCCACTGGGTGGCCATCAGGGCGCCAGCAATGCATTGGCCGTAGAGCACAACCCCTGCGGCGGCGCAGAGCGGTTGAGCCAGCGGAGGCCGAGGGGCCACCGCATGGGGCTGCAACATCTGGGCGGTGCCGCTGAGCAGGGCAACCAACAGCAGGGCGGTGGCGAGATGGGCGCTGACGATGTCAAAGCGCAGCAGCTGGGTCACCGTCAGGGCGCCAAGGGCTCCCTGCAGCGCCACCAGCAGCAGCGCCAAACCACTCACCCAAGGGAGCCATCGCGGCAGCTGATCGCGATCGATCAGTGCCATGGCCAGCAACACGATCAGACCAATGCCCACGAAGAAGGCATCGAGGCGATGGAACCACTCCAGAAACACCTGGAGGCTCATCTGCTTAGCCGGCAGCAAGCTGCCGTAGCAAAGGGGCCAATCCGGGCAAGCCAGACCGGCCTCCATCACCCGCGTTGCACCACCGATCGCCACCAAAGCGATCAGCGCCACCACCAACTGCCGGCAAAGCGACAGGGCCGTGAACGGTGAACGGCTGTTCGGAATTGACAGGACGCCAAGGCCCATGCCGATGATTCTCTGGCGAGAGGAATATCTGAAACGTAGCGATCACATCTTTGAGAAAGTACCGCGAATACTTAAGAGCTTGTGTTGTTGTTCAACGCGTCAGGTTTTCAAGATCAACTCGTGAAATCTTCCGTTTTGTTCCTCTTGAGCTCCCAGAGATATCCCATAGGTTGATGTCAGCTTTTTAGAGAGTGCGCCATGCGCATTCCATCGGCAATCATCACCCTGATTGCTGGCATGGCCCTGGTTCTGCTGGGGCAATGGGTCGCCAACGATGTCAATTGGCTTCCCGTCAGTGCCAGCACCAATGCACCCGTTTACGACGAACTGTTTCGGGTGTTGCTGGCCATTGGCACGATGTTGCTAGTTGGCATGACTGGGGTTGTTGTTTACAGCCTGATTCGCTTTCGCCGGCGTGATGGTGATCAACAAGACGGGCCTCCAGTGGAAGGGAATCTTTCGCTTGAGTTGTTTTGGACCGCCATTCCTGCCGTTGTTGTGTTGTTTTTAGGCATCTACAGCTACGACATTTACGACCGTATGGGCGGCATGACCGACCTCAACGCCCACGGCATGGATCACCACGCCGCTGAGTTGGCCTCGGTGCGCCAAAGCCAGCCGGGAGATGAGGAGCGCATCTGGGGCGGCATTGCCCCAGCCAGCAGCAACGAAGCCGTCTTGCCAGTGGAGGTCACCGCGCTGCAGTTCGCCTTTGTCTTCCACTACCCCGAGCAGAACATCACCAGCGGCGAACTGCATGTGCCCAGCGGCCAAGCCGTGGAGCTGCGGATGAAGGCCAACGATGTGATCCACGCCTTCTGGGTGCCGGAATTCCGCATCAAGCAGGACATCATCCCGGGCCAACCCACCGTGCTGACCTTCACCGCCAACCAAACCGGCGATTACCCGATCGTTTGCGCTGAGCTCTGTGGTCCGTACCACGGCGGCATGCGCTCCCACGTGGTGGTCGATGAGCCCGAAAGCTTCGCCACCTGGGTGGAAACCAACACCCCCGCCACCCTGTCATGACCATCGCCTCACCCCCGAGCCCCAGTCCCCAACCGTTGCGGCTGCAACCCACGGGCTGGCTGCGCTATTTCAGCTTCAGCCTTGATCACAAAGTGATTGGGCTGCAGTACATCGTCTGCGGCTTTCTCTTTTATTTCGTTGGTGGTGCACTGGCTGGTGTCATCCGCACCGAGCTCGCCACACCGATCTCCGACTTCGTCAGCCGTGACACCTACAACCAGGTGCTCACCCTGCACGGCACGGTGATGATCTTTCTCTGGATCGTGCCGGTGGTGAATGGGGGCTTTGGCAACTACCTCATCCCCTTCTATGTGGGTGCTCGTGACATGGCCTTCCCGCGCCTCAATGCGGTGGCCTTCTGGATGATCCCGCCGTCGGGCCTGCTGTTAATCAGCAGCTATTTCATCGGTGGCGCAGCGCAATCGGGCTGGACGGCCTACCCGCCGCTGAGCCTCACCACCCCAGCGATGGGGCAAATCCTTTGGATTGTGAGTGTGCTTCTGCTGGGGGGAAGTTCGATCTTTGGCGGCATCAATTTCATCGCCACGATCCTCAAGTTCCGTCAGCCAGGCCTGAAGCTGATGATGCTGCCGATGTACTGCTGGGCCATGCTCGGCACCAGCATCTTGGTGGTGCTGGCCACGCCGGTGTTGGCCGGAACGTTGATTCTGCTGAGCCTCGACATCGTGGCCCACACAGGCTTTTTCAACCCAGCAGCCGGCGGCAATGCCGTGGTCTATCAACACCTGTTTTGGTTCTATTCGCACCCAGCGGTGTACATCATGGTGCTGCCAGCCTTTGGCCTGGTGAGCGAAATCCTGCCGGTGCACGCACGCAAGCCGCTGTTCGGCTACGTGACGATGGTGTACTCGATCATGGCGATTGTGATCTTGGGCCTGGTGGTTTGGGCCCATCACATGTTCACCAGTGGCACACCGCCCTGGATGCGGTTGTTCTTCACCATCGCCACGGCCTTCATTGCCGTTCCAACGGGGATCAAGTTCTTCAACTGGATTGCCACCCTCTGGCAGGGGCGACTCGCGCTCAATAGCGCCATGTTGTTTTCCTGCGCCTTCATCCTGCAATTCGTGTTTGGCGGCATCACCGGTGTGGCTCTCGCCCAGGTGCCCTTCGACGTGCATGTGCACGACACCTACTTCGTTGTGGCCCACTTCCACTACATCGTCTACGGCGGCACGGTGTTTGTGATCTTTGCCTCGATCTATCACTGGTTCCCCAAATTCAGTGGCCGCATGCTCAATGAAGACCTGGGGCGGCTGCACCTGGCGCTCACCTTCATTGGCTTCAACCTCTGCTTTGCCCCTCAGCACTGGCTTGGCCTCAACGGCATGCCGCGCCGGGTGGCGGAATACGACCCGCAATTCAGCTTGATCAATCAGATCAGCAGCGTGGGCGCCCTGCTGATGGCGATCAGCACCCTGCCCTTCCTGATCAATGTGGTGATGAGCCTGCTGCAGGGTCCAGCCGCTGGGCCCAACCCCTGGCGCGCCCTCACACCGGAGTGGCTCACCAGTTCGCCCCCACCGGTGGAGAACTGGATTGGTGCAGCCCCGCTGGTTGAAGAGCCCTATGGCTACGGCAGCAGTGAGGGGCGCATCGATGTGAACCAAGCCCGAGGCCAAGATCTCTGGAGGCAGCAGCCATGACCACCACCACCCCAATTGACACCGATCTGCAGCAGCAGGATGACCACGAAAGCGATGGCCATGGCCATGGCGAGCATCCCGATCTGCGCATGTTTGGGCTGGCCACCTTTTTGGTGGCCGATGGCATGACCTTCGCCGGCTTCTTTGCCGCTTACCTCACCTATCGGGCCGTGAACCCCCTGCCGCCAGGGGCGATTTATGAACTCGAGCTGGTTCTGCCGGTGATCAACACGGCGATTTTGATCGCCAGCAGCTTCACCTTCCACCGGGCCAGCAAGGAGCTGATGCGCGGTGCCATGGGCGCCTGCCGCGGCTGGCTGTTGCTAACGGCCGTGATGGGGCTGAGCTTCCTCGGCGGGCAAATGGTGGAGTACTTCGAGCTCCCCTTTGGCCTCACCGACAACCTCTATGCCAGCACCTTCTATGCGCTGACTGGTTTTCACGGCCTGCACGTGACCCTGGGGGCCCTCATGATCCTGATTGTTTGGTTCCAGGCCCGAGAACCCGGTCGCTTCACCCCCTCAGACCACTTCGGCCTCGCGGCTGCCGAGCTCTATTGGCACTTTGTGGATGTGATCTGGGTGGTGTTGTTTGGCCTGCTCTATCTGCTGTAAGCAACAAGCGGCAGAATCAAACGATCTCGCAGCCGATCATGGAGAGCACGCAGCCACTGGTGGGCGATGCCCTGCTGAAGCGGGCCGGTGAGCTGAGTGATCGCGCACCCGATCAAATTGCCCGCGCCTGCGGCTACACCGGCAACAGCGGCCGCGTGCTGAAAAAAGCGTTTCTGCGGGCCTTGGTGGAAGCCAAAGGGTTCGTCTTTCCGGGAAAGGAGAGCAGCGGCAGCCGCGGCCGGCAAGCGGAATACCGCACCAAGGTGCACGGCAACGGCAACCTCTTGGTGGGCAATGTCTACACCCGAAAATTGGGATTGGTGCCGGGCCAGGAGTGCAAGATCGAACTGCACGAGGAAACCGGCACCATTTGGCTGCGCCTTCCCGACGATCTCGTCGTGGATGAGGCAGCCCTAGACGATGAGCCGAGCGATCAGGCAGCCGATGCCTGAGGGCCATCGTTGTCGTCAGGTCCGTGGAAGCTGCTGGCGAAGGCGATCAGATCAATCCCCGAGAAGATGAAGCTGATTCCCACCAGGATTCCGAGCACCGAGAGCAGACCAAAGGCCTTCATCGACAGGATGATCAAGCCCAGGATCAAGGTGATGATTCCGTTGGCTAAACCCCAGCGCCAGCCTTCCACCTCCTGGTGACCCAGTGAGGCAATGATGGCGACGATGCCTTCCACCAAAAAGACGATGCCCACAGCCAAGCTGAGGGTGGCCACCTGGGCGGCCGCATCGATGGCTCCGGTTGAGAACTGATCAAGGATGGTCCAGCCAGCCACCAGGAACAGGGTGGAGACGACCAGACGCCAAAACACCAACCAACCCTTCATGCCGCGGCTGCGGCTGAGGTTGTTGATCCAGCCGATGATGCCTCCCACCAGGAAGACAACACCCAAAACGGCGGTGACGATGAAGGAGGCTTTGATGGGAGCGATCAAAGCCAGAACGCCGAGAACGATCAGCAGGATGCCCTCCGCGATCGTGAATGATTTGAACATGGGAGCGAGGGACGCCCCCAAAAGCTAGACATTCCAACCATTCTCGGCCATCCACTGGGGGGTCAGATCAGTTGATGCCGACCCGGGCAGGAGCCGTTCCACGTATTTAGCGAGCAAATCCGCTTCCAGATTGACGGCATCACCGCAGCGCAGCTCCTGCAGTGTCGTTTGCTCCCAGGTGTGGGGGATCACGGCCAAGCTGAAGCTGACGCCGTCTGGATGGCACGACGCCACCGTGAGGCTGATGCCATTGACGGCCACGCTGCCCTTCTCGCAGATGTAGCGGCCCAAGCGGGGGTCGTCCCAAGCCAGCTGCAGATCCCAGGAGTGGCCCTGGCGGCTGATCGCCTCCACCCGCCCCAAGCCATCGATATGGCCACTAACGAGATGGCCGCCGAGGCGATCGGCCAAGCGCAAGGCCGGCTCAAGATTGACGGCTGCGCCGCTGCGGGCCCGCTCCCCCAAGGTGGTGCGGGACAACGTCTCGGGGCTGACATCAGCTTCAAAGCCGTGCTCCAACAGCTTTCGCGCCGTGAGGCAAACCCCATCAACGGCGACGCTGTCGCCAACAGCCAAGCCCTCGGCCGTCCAATGCTGCGGCGACCAGCTAACGCGCACCGCATCCGGCAGCGACTGCAGCCGGCCAACGGCCTGGACCAATCCGGTGAACACTGAGCAGTTACCACGTGGCTGATCTGGCCATAATCGTCGCAGCAGCCAGCACCACCAGATGGTGGAGATGAGCGTTGCAGGCATTGCCCTCGATGCCGCCAGCCGCAGCCCGATCGTGTTGTTGCGCGATCCGTCGGGCCGGCGTCAGGTGCCGATCTGGATTGATCAAGCCCAAGCGCAAAACATCCTGGCGGGGCTGCACATCAAGGAGCCACCGCGGCCCCTCAGCCACGACTTGATGGCCACCCTGCTGGCCGTTGGCGGCCTCGAGCTCAACAAGGTGGTGATTCACGCCATCGAAGACAGCACCTTTTTGGCGGTGTTGAAGCTCAACGATGAGGAGGGCGAGGAGCACGCCATCGATTGCCGGCCCAGTGATGCGATTGCCTTGGCCCTGCGCACCGGCAGCAGCCTCTGGATGTTGGAGGAGGTGGTGGGCGATGCCTCCATCCCGGTGGATGCAGAAGCCGATGCCGAGGAGGTGGAGGATTTCCATCGCTTTGTCGAAGGCCTCAGCCCAGCAGAGTTGATCCGCCAGCAAGGGCTCGCCCAACCCGATTCTGAGCCCCCTCTCGATGACGACGGGCTCGATTAAGCCGCAGCGGCGCCCCTTTGGATCGGGGAAGCCGGTGTCGCTGTTCACCTTGGGCACCATGCGCGCCCTGCAATCCCCCGCCCAACTGGAAGCCGTGGTGGAGGCAGCAGTCGCGACTGGGATCAATCACCTCGAGACCGCGCCGGCCTATGGCCCCAGCCAGCGCTATGTGGGCCAAGCGATCCGCCGGTTGGGGCTCAGCCCCCAGCAGCTGGTGATCACCAGCAAAGTGCTGCCAAGCCAAAGCCTGGCCAGCGCCCAAGACGAGCTGCGGCGCAGCCTCGAGCAGCTGGGGCTGGAGCGGCTCGACAACCTGGCAGTGCATGGCATCAACCGCCCGGAGCACCTCGATTGGGCCTTGCAGGGCCCCGGCCACGAGCTGCTCAGCTGGGCCTTAGAGGAAGGGCTCACCGATCAGGTGGGCTTCAGCTCCCACGGCAGCGATGCCTTGATCGCAGCAGCGATCCGCTCGGGCCGGTTCAGCTTTGCCAGCTTGCACTTGCATCTGTTTGATCCAGCGCGGCTGCCATTAGCCGAGGAAGCCCTGGCCAAGGGCCTGGGGGTGATGGCGATTTCACCTGCCGATAAAGGCGGCCGGCTGTTTGATCCACCGGAGCTGCTGCGCCAGGCCTGCGCCCCTCTCGAGCCGCTGCAATTGGCCTACCGCTTCCTGCTGGCCCGCGGCATCAGCACCCTCACCCTGGGGGCCGCCGAGCCCGCAGAGCTGCACTGGGCCGGGCTGGATGGCGGCCCGCTATCGGAGCTGGAGCAAGGGGCCCTCGAGCGGCTCCACCAACAGCAGCAGCAGCGGCTTGGAGCGGAGGCCTGCGGCCAATGCCGGGCCTGCCTGCCCTGCCCGCAACAGCTGCCGATCCCCGAGCTGCTGCGGCTCCGCAACCTGGCGGTGGGCCATGGCATGGAGAGCTTTGCCAAAGAGCGCTATGGCTTGATCGGCCAGGCCGGCCATTGGTTTGAAGAGATCAATGCTGCGGCCTGCCAAGAGTGCGGCGACTGCCTGCCCCGCTGCCCCCATCACCTGGCCATCCCCGAGCTGCTGGCCGACACCCACCAGCGCCTGGCCTCACCCCCGCGGCGCCGGCTCTGGGGCTAAGGGCAACAGGCTGGTGCAGCGCTGCAACACCTCCTCTGTTGGCAGCAACAGCTCGGCATGGGGTTGGCGCGCCAAGGCGGCCTCCAGCGTTGACCTCTGCAGCGGCGGCGTGAAGCCAGCGCGCAGCAATTGATCCAGCAGCGGTGAACGGCGCGGGTCCAGCAGCCACTGCAGCGGTGGTGCCTCCCCCTGGGCCGTTTGTTGCAGCAGGGCCCACCACAGCGGGGC
>CAJWAH010000027.1 GCA_913020095.1 uncultured Synechococcus sp. | reverse complement strand
GCTCCAGCACCACCGGCAGCGGCTGGTGCAGCCGAATTTCATCGGCACTGAGCTGACACTGCCAGGCCAGTATCTCCACCCCGGCCCGGTGTGCCTGACGCAGCGCGGCGCCGTAGGCCGGGTCAATATGGTCCGCCGGCCTGGCCTCCACCACGCCGCTGTGCTGCACACAGAAAAACAACACGGCCCGGTGGCCCGCCGCCACCATGGCTTCCAGTTCCCGCAGGTGTCTGCGTCCCCGCTCGGTGACCGCATCCGGGAAATACCCGATGTCGCCCTCACCCAGGGTCAGGTTCTTGATCTCGACAAAACACCGCGCCGCGGCCGACTCCAGCAGCAAGTCAATTCGGCTGTTTTCCGCGCCGTATTTCACTTCGCTGCGAATAACGTCGTAACCATCCAGTTCAGGCACCTGGCCCGCCGCTATGGCTTCTCTCACTAACCCATTGGCGCGGCCGGTATTGATTCCGGCAATGGCACCATTGCCCACCGACACCAGCTCCCAGGTGTGTCGGTATTTGCGTTTTGGATTGCCGCTGTCAGAAATCCACACGGTGCTGCCGGCTTCATTGCAGTTCTTCATGGAACCGGTGTTGGGGCAAGCCTTGGAGCTGCAACTCCATAGCGGCCAACCGGCGTGGAGTGGGTGCCTGATTTGGAAAGGCATCAACCTGGTGCCGCGGCCCAATGGCCGGATCTGGCTCGGGGCCACCGTGGAGCCTGGAGCCGATGCCTCAGCTCCAGCGTTGGCTGAATTGCAGAGCCTGGAGGGCACAGCCCCCGGCTGGCTGCAACAGGCCCAGGTGCTGCGCCAATGGCAGGGCCTGCGGGCACGCCCCAGCGGCCAACCAGCACCGGTGCTGGAGCAACCACAACCACATCTATTGGTGGTGAGCGGTCACTACCGCAACGGCATCCTGTTGGCTCCAGCCTGCGCTGAATGGGCCGCCACCCAAATCCAAAACAGCTGACGCCAGCCACAAAAAAGCCCCCCTTGCGGGAGGCTGAGGCAAAAAATTGAGCTAACGAACGACCTATTTGGTCTCGGTGAATTCGGCGTCGATGACGTCATCACCGGCAGCGCTGCTGTCAGCACCACCGGCACCGTTCGCCCCACCAGCGGCAGCCGCTGCACCATCAGCACCTTGCTGATACACAGCAGCACCAGCGGCATACAGCGCCTGCTGCAGCTCTTCCTGGACGCTCTTCATGGTGTCGAAGTCGTCTTTTTCGATCGCCTCCTTGAGCTGGGTGGCGAAACCTTCCACCTTGCTCTTGTCATCAGCCGACACCTTGTCGCCAAGGTCGCTGAGCTGTTTTTCAGCTTGGTAAACGAGGGTTTCCGACTGGTTCTTGAGGTCGATGCGCTCGCGCTTCTCCTTGTCGGCCGAAGCGTTGACTTCAGCGTCTTTCACCATCTTCTCCACCTCGTTGTCGCTGAGGGTGGAGGCACCGGTGATGGAGATGGTCTGCTCCTTGCCGCTGCCCTTGTCCTTGGCGGTGACGCTGAGGATGCCGTTGGCGTCGATATCGAAGGTCACCTCGATCTGGGGCACGCCACGGGGGGCCGGGGGAATGCCATCGAGGCGGAAGGTTCCGAGGCTCTTGTTGTCAGAGGCCATCTCGCGCTCACCCTGGAGCACGTGAATTTCCACATTGGTCTGGCCATCCACCGCTGTGGAGTAGGTCTCGGTCTTCTTGGTGGGAACCGTGGTGTTGCGGTTGATCATCTTGGTCATCACACCGCCGAGGGTTTCCACACCCAGTGACAGCGGGGTGACGTCCAACAGCAGGATGTCCTTGACCTCACCAGCCAACACACCGCCTTGGATGGCGGCGCCAACAGCCACCACCTCATCGGGGTTCACGGTTTGGTTGGGGTCTTTGCCGGTGACGCGCTTGACCAGCTCCTGAACGGAGGGGATTCGGGTCGAACCACCCACCATCACGATCTCGTCGAGCTCGCTGGAGGCGAGCTTGGCGTCTTTAAGGGCCTGCTCCACAGGCACCTTGCAACGGTCGATGAGCTTGGCGGCAAGCTCTTCGAACTTGGCGCGGGTCAGGTTCAGATCCAGGTGCTTGGGACCCTCAGGAGTGGCCGTGATGAACGGCAGGTTGATCTCGCTTTGGGTGGCGCTGGAGAGCTCGATCTTGGCTTTTTCAGCCGCCTCGGTCAGGCGCTGCAGCGCTTGCTTGTCCTGGCGCAGGTCGATGCCTTCGTTGGACTTGAAGGTGTCCGCCAGGTGATCAACGATCACCTTGTCGAAGTCATCACCACCGAGGTGGGTGTCACCGGAGGTGGAGAGCACCTCGAACACACCATCGCCAACCTCCAACACGGAAACGTCGAAGGTGCCGCCGCCGAGGTCGAACACCAAGATGCGCTCGTTGCTCTTTTTATCGAGGCCGTAGGCCAGAGCTGCTGCGGTTGGCTCGTTGATGATGCGCAGCACCTCAAGGCCGGCGATCTTGCCGGCGTCCTTGGTGGCCTGACGCTGGGAGTCGTTGAAGTAAGCGGGAACCGTGATCACCGCCTGGGTGACGTTTTCACCGAGGTATTTGCCGGCGTCTTCGGCCAGCTTGCGCAGCACCTGGGCTGACACCTCTTCCGGTGCGAACTGCTTATCGAGAACGGGGCACTTGACCTTCACGTTCGAGCCGGCCTTTTCAACGCCGTAGCTCACCTCTTTGGATTCCTCGTTGACCTCATCAACGCGGCGACCAATGAAACGCTTGACGGAATAGAAGGTGTTATCGGGATTCATGACCGCCTGGCGCTTGGCGATCTGCCCCACCAGCTGGTCCTGGTTCTTGGTGTAAGCCACCACCGAGGGGGTGGTGCGGAACCCTTCCGCATTCGCGATCACGGTGGGCTTGCCGCCCTCCATCACCGAAACGCAGCTGTTGGTGGTGCCCAGATCAATGCCGACGACCTTGCCCATACGAACTCCTCGTTAGACCTCTCAAACTTGTTGCATCTTCGTCAGCAGTTCCCCCTCCCGACGAGGTGTGGTTCCCGAACAACGGCCGCCCATGAACTCCACAGCTGCAGCCCCGATCAACGCCTCCACTGAGCTGCTGGGGGTGATTGGCCAGCCCATCCACCACTCCCTCTCACCGGTGATGCACAACGCAGCCCTCGCTGAACTGGGGCTGAACTGGCGTTATCTCGCCTTTGCGGTGGCGCCCGATCGGCTGCAGCACGCCATCGAGGGTCTGGCCGCCCTCGGCTGCCGCGGCCTCAGCGTCACCATCCCGCACAAAGAAACGGTGCAGCCACTGCTGAGCAGCGTGGATGCCGTGGCTCGCGAGCTCGGTGCTGTGAACTGCCTGATCCCCGATGGCCAAGGCGGCTGGCGCGGCACCAACACCGACTGGAGTGGCTTCCTGACCCCCTTGAGCGGGCGCTTGCAGCAGGGCGGCCAGGCCCTGATTCTGGGCAGCGGCGGCGTGGTGCGGGCCGTGCTGCGCAGCTGCTGCGAGCTGGGCATCAAGCAAGTGGTGTTGCGCGGGCGCAACCGCAGCAAGTTGGAAGCCCTGGCGGAAGACGTCCGCAGTTGGGCACCCCCTTTGCTGCTCAGCAGCGGCGATGAACCTCTCGAACCCCTGCTGGAGCGCAGCAACTTGGTGGTGAATGGAACGCCGCTGGGCATGGCTGAGATGCGCGATCAAACGCCCCTCAGCACTGAACAACTCGCCCTGCTGCCGGAAACCGCCGTCGTCTACGACGTGGTGTACACGCCCCGGCCAACGCTGCTGTTGAAACTGGCCGCCCAGCGCGGCCTCAGCGTCATCGATGGGCTCGAGATGCTGGTGCAGCAAGGCGCTGCCGCCCTCAAGCTCTGGACTGGGCTGGAGCAGGTCCCGGTGGATGCGATGCGCCGAGCAGCCGCCCTAGCCTTGGAACCCGGCGCGGCAGACCATGGCTGACATTCCCCTTTGGCAACGGCTCCTGGGCTTGCTGGCCTACCTGTTGCCCTGGTCGGACGCCCTCAGCTTTGGGCGTGAGCTCTACAACCTCTTTCCCTGGATCTCCTACCTGGCGCTCCCGGCCACCCCGGTGCTGCTACTGGAGCGCTCGATCCCCTTTGGAGGTTTTCTGCTGTTCCTGGTGCTGTTCCTGGTGGTGGTGCGCAACCCAAACGTGCCCTACTACCTGCGCTTCAACGTGCTGCAAGCGATCTTGCTGGACATCCTTTTGGTGGTGCTGGCCTTGGCCTTCAACGTCTTGCTCAGCCCCTTGGGCAACAGCCTGATGATCCGCACCCTCAACAACACCGTCTTTATTGGTGCCCTGGTGTTGGTGCTTTACGCCTCCATTCAGTGCATCCGCGGCAAAGAAGCCGATCTGCCCTCACTCTCAGAAGCGGTGCGAATGCAGCTCTAAGGCCAAGGGGTAGGGTGATCAGTTCGACGCACCGTCGAAGTCCGCCTCCGGACCGTTGGTCCGGGTTCACCCCACAGGCAGCATGAGCGCGAAGCCCAATTACGAAACCATGTACATCCTCCGGCCGGATATCGCCGAGGAGGAAGTTGAGTCCCACGCCAACAAGTACCGCGACCTGGTGGTCGAATCCGGTGGCGAGGTGATCGACAGCCAAATGCGTGGCAAGCGCCGCCTGGCTTACAACATCGGCAAGCACCGCGAAGGCATCTACATCCAGCTGAACTACAGCGGTGATGGCAAGCAGGTGGGCCCGCTGGAGAAGGCGATGCGCCTCAGCGAAGACGTGATCCGTTATCTCACCGTCAAGTACGAGGGTCAGCACAGCTCCCTGGGCCGCAGCACCGCCCCGGCCAACCCCATGGCCAGCAACACCCCTCGCACCGAAGGCCAGGAGCAAGCCAAAACCGAGCCTCAAACCGCCCCAGCCTGATCTGGAGCGCTGACGCCCAGCAGACCGTCACGGCTTGCTGGGCTCGTTTGTGACCGATAGGGTCCGGCCAGAAGGCTTGGGCCCCATGCAGGCGGAGTGGACAGCAGATCGGGAACCGCTGCCCCACTGGCTTGAGGAACTAGAGGATCAGGCCAGTGCCGCGCGCCTGGAACTCGAGAGGGATCAGGCCGCTTCCAAGCTCGAGGAGCTGGAAAGCTTGCTGGAAAACCTCCCCGACATTTTTGAACGCAAGTTCTCGCAGCGCCTGGCCCCAGTGCTGGAGCGCCAGAAATTGCTGATTGAGGAAAACGAGCACCTGCGCTCTCAAGTGGAGCGGTTGATGCCCCAGCCAGGCGAAGTGCGCCTCAAGTTTCCCCAAGCCAGCAACGACGACACGCCTCCGCAAACCAATGAGGAGAGCCTGCCGCCGCTGCTGCGGCTCATCCGTGGTGGCCGCGCCGACGCTTGGCCGCGGCCCACAGCCGCGTGGGAAGACCCCACACGTAGATAAAGCCTGAAGCGGCGCGGTGATCGAATTGATCTTCGGCGCCGTAGGTCGCCATATCCGGCTCATAGAGGCTGTCGCTACTGGAGCGACCCACCACCGTGGCGGAACCGCGGTGCAGCTTGATGCGCACCGTGCCGTTCACGGTGGCTTGGGTGCGCTCGATGAAGCCATCCAACGCATCTTTCAACGGCCCGAACCAGAGGCCCTGATAGACGAGATCAGCCCACTGCATCTCAAGCTGGCGCTTGGTGCGCAGCACATCAGCAGCCAAGGTCAGGCTCTCCATTTCCTGGTGGGCCTGAATCAGCAGCAACAGGCCGGGGGTTTCGTAGATCTCGCGGCTCTTGATGCCCACCACCCGGTTTTCGATCATGTCGAGGCGACCAACACCGTGGCTGCCGGCCAGGCGATTGGCTTCGCGGATCAAGCTGACCGGATCCAAGCGCTGGCCATTGATGCTCACCGGTAGGCCGGCCTCAAAGCCGATGCTGACCAGCTCAGGCTGCGCCGGTGCCGCCTCGGTGGAGCAGGTCATCGCGAACACCTCTTCTGGGGGCTCGACATCGGGATCCTCCAAGGGACCCGCCTCAATCGAGCGGCCCAGCAGGTTCAGGTCGATCGAATAGGGGGAGCGCTTGCTCACAGGCGAGGGCAAGCCATAACGCTCGCCATAGGCGATGGTCTCCTCACGGCTCATGCCCCACTCACGGGCCGGGGTCAGCACCTTGAGATCAGGCGCTAGGGCACCAATGGCCACATCGAAACGCACCTGGTCGTTGCCTTTGCCGGTGCAGCCATGGGCCACCGCATCGGCGCCCACCTCCCGGGCAATCTCCACCAAACGGCGCGCAATCAAGGGCCGCGCCAAGGCGGTGCTGAGGGGATAACGGCCCTCATAGAGGGCATTGGCCCGGATGGCTGGAAACGCAAATTCAGTGATGAACGGTTCGATCAGATCACCCACCAACGACTGGCTGGCTCCGGCATCCAGCGCCTTCTGGCGAATCGGTTCGAGCTCATCCCCTTGACCCAGATCGGCAGCAAAGGTGATCACCTCCTCCACGCCCCACTCGTGTTTGAGGTAGGGGATGCAGACGCTGGTATCCACTCCGCCGGAGTAAGCCAGCACCACCTTGTTTGCCCGCGCCATGAATCCGGTCGTCACTTAATCCACAGGATTGTCCGATGCCGAGCGCCAGGCAATCCAAACGCCCATCGCCAGCGGCGGCAGAAACACCAAACTCAGCAGCAATGGCAGCCCAGGAGAGGGCAGCTCGAGATGGGCTCCACCCCAACGCAGCAGGGCTGCGCCGACCAGGGCACCGCCCCATGCCAACAGCAGTTGCATGGCTTTGGTGTTCATCGGTTAAGTTGATGGATTGTCAATCACGGGGCGGGACGTCAGCTGATGAGCACGATGAGCACCCTCGATAGTTTCAACCCTTCGCTCACCCGCTACGACCGCAACGATCCTGCACCGGTGCTGCCGCTGCGGGAAGAGCCCGATCTGCTCAGCTGGCTGGAAACCAGCGGTCGCCTGGTAGCCGATGAGGAAGACGCCGCCAACGACCAGGCCACCGTGGAAGAGGAGGAACTCTCCGCGCTGATGGGCGACAAGGAGGACTACTCCAAGGACGACGAAAACCAGGAAGAGAACTGGGAAGACTGATTTGGGCAGCCGCGGCGCGGCTGATCTAAGTTCCCGGCGCCCGGTTCCAACCCTTTGAGCGCTCAGCAGGCCCAACGCTTTCCAGGTACTGGCTTGCAATGGAGCCTGGGCCTGATTGCCCTGATCCTGGCGGCCTGCTTGATCAGTGATGGCCTCAGTGGCGGACCGCAACTGAGCTTGCCCCTGCTGCTGGCTGGCGCCCTCAGCTGGCTGGTGTGCTGGATCGGCGTTCCGCGCCTGCGCGCCTTGAAGATGGGGCAGGTGATCCGCCAAGAGGGTCCCCAATCGCACCAAAGCAAATCCGGCACGCCCACCATGGGCGGCCTGCTGCTGGTGCCGTGTGGCGTTGTGGTGGGCAGCCTGGTCAGCCCAGGCGACCCCAGGTTGCTGCCCATCGGCCTGGTGACCCTGGCCTTCATGGTGATCGGAGGCGTCGATGACTGGCGCAGCCTGACCAAACGCCACAACACCGGCCTGACACCCAAAGGGAAGCTGCTGCTGCAGGCCCTGGCGGCGGGATTGTTTTTGCTGTGGGCCGGCCTGCATGGAGCGATCCCAGCGACCATTGCCCTGCCCTGGGGCTGGCTGTTGCCCATCGGTCTGCTGATCTGGCCCCTGGGCTTGTTTGTGTTTCTGGCTGAAAGCAACGCCACCAACCTCACCGATGGCCTCGATGGCTTGGCTGCCGGCGTGGGCGCAATCGTGCTGGTGGGGCTCTCGCTGCAGCTGATGCTGCGCGGCAATGGTGGTGATCCCGCTCTGGCTGGTTATGGCGCTGCACTGGCTGGGGCCTGGCTGGGCTTTCTGCTGCACAACCGCCATCCCGCCCGCGTGTTCATGGGAGATACGGGGTCGTTGGCCATGGGGGCTGCCCTCACGGCCCTTGCCCTGTTGAGCAACAGCCTTTGGCCCCTGCTGCTGATGGGAGGCCTGCTGCTGGCTGAATCGCTGTCGGTGATCCTGCAGGTGTGGGTCTTTAAAGCCACCAAAGGGCCGGATGGCCAGGGCAAACGCCTGTTGCGTATGGCGCCGTTGCACCACCACTTCGAATTGGGCGGCTGGAGTGAACGACGCGTTGTGGTGAGCTTCTGGGGCATCAGCTTGCTGCTGGTGGCGCTCGGACTCGTCCTCGTTCCCTGAAAACGCGGGCAGAATTAAGACAACTGCCACGTGCGCCCGTGCCCTACTTCACCTGGAAGGAACAAGGGCTCACGGCGGAATGCGCCAGCCTTGATGCGATGGCCTCCCGCTTTGAAGAAGCAGCCCAACTGATGCGGCGCATGGCCAGCGAAGGCTTCCGCGTTGAGCGCATTGAAGGCATGCAGCGCATCACCCACGACGATGAGGCCCTGTTTGGCGCCTATGGCTTCATCAGCGAGGAATCGCCGGTGCAGCAGCTTGATCTGGTCTTGGATGAAAGCAACCCAACCCCCTAACGGCGCACGTAGCCAACGATCCAAATCACCATGAACACCAGGCCCGAAAGGCCCAGGTAAAGCAGCACGCCGTTCTGTAACCCAGCCAGATTGAGATCAAACGGCATGGGGCCGGGATCACCGACAGTGGCGTAAGCAAAAAGCGGCATGGGGGCCTCGATCCGCACGACGGTCTAGCAGCCCCTCACCCTTTCACCAGCCCATCGCTTCATGACCAGCACCCATCTGCCCGCCACCCTGCTGTTGCTTGGCAGCGGCGAACTCGGCAAAGAGGTGGCCATTGCCGCCCAGCGACTGGGCTGCCGCGTGGTGGCGGTCGACCGCTACGCCAACGCTCCGGCGATGCAGGTGGCCGACACCGCCGTGGTGATTGCGATGACTGACGCCGAAGCGCTTAAGCAAGTGATTCGCGAACACCAGCCCGCCCTGGTGATCCCTGAAATTGAGGCCCTCGCCGTGGATGCCCTGGCCGAACTCGAAGCCGAGGGCATCACCGTGATCCCCACCGCCAGGGCCACAGCGATCACGATGAATCGCGATCGCATCCGCGATCTCGCCGCCGGCGAGCTGGGCTTACGCACGGCCCGCTTTGGCTACGCGAGCTCAGCCGAGGAACTCAGCAGCGCCGCAGCACCGCTGGGCTGGCCGGTGGTGGTCAAGCCCGTGATGAGCTCCTCAGGCAAAGGCCAAAGCGTGGCCACCAACCCCGAGGAACTGCAGCAGGCCTGGACAGCGGCCACCCAAGGCGCCCGCGGCAACTCCAGCTTGGTGATCGTGGAGGAATTTCTGCGTTTCGAGCAGGAAATCACCCTGCTCACGGTGCGCCAAAAGGACGGACCCACCCTGTTCTGCCCGCCCATTGGCCACATCCAGGAACGGGGCGACTACCAATGCAGCTGGCAGCCTGCCGAGTTGCAGCAGAGTCAACTGCTGGAAGCCCAACGCATGGCCCGTCAGGTGACCGATGCCCTGGGCGGAGCCGGCATCTTTGGCGTGGAATTCTTCATCGCCTCAGGCGAAGTGATCTTCTCGGAGTTATCGCCACGGCCCCATGACACCGGCCTGGTGACCCTGCGCGGGCAAAACCTCAGCGAATTCGAACTGCACCTGCGGGCCGTCCTGGGACTGCCCATCCCCAGCATCACCAGCACAGGAGCTGCCGCCAGCCGCGTGGTCTTAGCCGGCGCCGACCAACAGGGGGGACCCGTTCACTACCGAGGGGTCGCCGAGGCCCTGGCTGTGCCTGAAAGCGAACTACTGCTGTTTGGTAAGCCAGAAGCGCGGCCCATGCGGCGCATGGGCGTGGCGCTGGCCAGCGGGTCGAGCTTGGCGGAGGCGCGTGGGCGCGCTGACACGGCCGCGCAGGCCGTTGCTCTTGAGATTGGCGGTTGATTCCAACTGAGCAGCAGCGCAAAGGGGCCGCGCCACCTGCAGATAACGGCTGGCATGGGCTTCCCAGCTGTAGGCCTGCTGCACAGCCTCGAGGCCCTGATGCCGCCACTGATCCCAGGGGGCATCAGCAGCCAGGGCTTTCTCCAAGGTGGTGCGCAACGCCTCGCGGCTGGAGACATCCACCAACAACCCGTTGCGGCAACGACCCAGGATGTCGATCGGACCGCCGTCGTTGGTGGCCACCACCGGCAAACCACAGGCCGCGGCTTCGATCAGGGTCAAGCCGAAGGGTTCGGTGAGCGCAGGGTTCACAAACACGCCACGGCGAGCGGCTGCCCAGCGATAGATCGCGGGCACCTGGGAGCGGCTGTGATGTTTGGGATAGGCGACCTGGCCGTAGAGATCCTGACGATCAATGGCTTCGAGCACGTGATGCCATTCCTCCCGTTGACTGCGTTCCAGCGGGTGGAAGCCTTCGCGGTTGCCCAGCACCAGCAGCAGGTTGGCCTTCTCGCGCAGCAGCGGGCTGCTGCCAAAGGCATCAATCAAGGCGGGAATGTTCTTGCGCCGATCAGGCCGGCACACCGCCAAGAAACAGGGGCGATCGGGCTCGCGCAGGAAGGGGCGGAAGAGCTCAGCAATCTCGCCATCTTCACCGCTGTGGCTGGCCTGGGGCTGAAAGCTGGTGGTGTCGACCCCAGGTGGAATCACCTCGGCCATTTCGGGGTGGAAATGGCTGTAACGCTCGTACTGAACCCGGATTTCTTGCCGGGTGCTGGTGACCACCAAGCTGGCGGCCGCTAGCGCTTCCTCCTCAGCACCGATCCGACTCTCCATCGCGTAGCGCTGGTTGACCTGCTCCGGGTTCTGGCCGATCTCGAGCAGACGACGCTGCTTCTCACGGCCAAGGGAATGACCCGTAAACACCAGGGGAATGCCGAGGCGCTGTTGGATCTGAGCACCCACCCAACCGGCATCGGCGTAATGGGCATGGATCCAGTCAGGACGGCGCTGCTGGCGGGTGATGTGGAGCACCAAAGCATCCACCAATTGGTCCAAATTGGGCCAAAGCAATTCCTTGCGCAGGTAGCGGCGCGGTCCGAATGGCAAGCGCAGAACGCTGGCTTTGGAGGTCAATGATTCGCGGTGGACCGCATATTCCGGGCTGACGCGGCGATCCTCAATGCAGCGGGTGATCACTTCCAAGCGATCGACTTCGCTGTGCTGGCCGAGAGCCTTGGCTAATTCGAGTACATAATTGGTTTGTCCGCCAGTATCAGCATCACGCCCTAATTCCAGGTCGTGACCACGAAACAAGCCGTGAAGATGTAAATGAAGGATATACAAACCCATAGGCATTTTCCCCCTCTTTTTTTAACCATACACACATTTTTGATAATGACGGCAAATGTTCTGTTTGATTTCTGACAAAAACTGATTTCGTAACTAAACAGACGTGTTTCTTCCGTTTTTATTCAGAAATCAGCCAGTAAATACTCAGCGAAGCTGAAACAAAGTCAAACCAGCAGGGTCTGCAACAGGGGCATCCGGGCCAATGGGCTCTCCCTTCACCCACGCCAAGAGCAAGGCTCGCAGGGAGCCCCCATTCCCACCAGAAGCTGAGGGCAGGTTGAAGTGCGTGCCATCTCGGGCCACCACCAAGCGATGCGCCCCCTGGGAGTAACGGGCAAAGGGCTCGATCGCCTCTGGCTGAGCGGGCACCACCAAATCCCTGCTGCCGCTGATCAGCAACACCGGAAGGGCCAAATCGTTCAAACCACCAGCAAACACCAGTCCCTGGGGGGGACTCACCGCCACCACCCGAGCCAAGCGGGGATCCAACAACGAATCAGGTTGTGCGGCCGGCAGCACCCCGCACTGCAACACCCAACTGGGGTTGCGCGACGGGTGATTGGCCTGCTGGCAGGCCTGCCAGAGCGGATCCTCCACGCTGCGGGCACCCGCCAATTGCAAAGTTGACGTCGCACCCCAGGAGTGGCCAATCAGCACCACATCCCGCGCAGGAGCACCGGCAGCAGCAGGAATTTGACCCGCCTCCAGAGCGTCGAGCACGGCTTTGAGTTGAGCCGGTCGGCGCAAAAACTCCTCGGGCTTGGGGGGCTCGGAGCGGCCCTCCAGCATGGAGTTTTGCTGTCTGGTGTCGCTGCCGCTGTGGCGCGGCAACAGCACCACCGCCCCGTGGGAGGCCAGGTGCTC
>CAJWAH010000026.1 GCA_913020095.1 uncultured Synechococcus sp. | reverse complement strand
CAACGATCACGCCCAGCAGCAGCCAGTGCAGCCAGCGCCGCTGACGCAATTGCTGACGGAACGCCACAAAGCTGGCGGCCCCCAGGATGAACAGGGCGGCAAAACCAATGCCCCACCAGGAGCTCCAGATCCCAGAGATGGTGTTGGCAACTCCGCCGAAATATTTCTCTGTTAGAGCCGGCTGCAGCTGCTCCAAGCTGCGGATGATTCCGGTGAGCGCCGCGAGCACCAGCCCGCCAACGCAGAACAGCAGCGAAACCAACAGCCACAGAAACTGCCAGCCACTGGCTTGATCCAGGGGCAGAAAGAAGGGCTGGGAGAGGTGGCGCAGCTTGCTGAGCTGCTGGCGCAGGGACTGAAAGGGGCCTGCAGCGACGGTCGCGGTCATGGCGGCATTCTCGCGGCCCATCGGCTTATCCGGGCGGCCAAGCCAGCGGACGGCCACCAATTACATGCACATGCAAGTGAAAGACGGTCTGCCCAGCCTCCGCACCGGTGTTGATCACCGTGCGCCAGTCCTGCAGGCCGGCGTCTTTGGCCACCTTGGCGGCTACCAGCAAGAGGTGCCCCAACAGCGCGCCATCGGCGGGCTGAGCCTCCTTGAGGCTGGGGATGTGTTGGCGCGGAATCACCAGCAGGTGCACCGGGGCCTGCGGCTGGATATCGGCAAACGCAATGCAGTGCTCATCGTCGTGGATCCGCTCGGCTGGAATCTCGCCGCGCAGGATGCTTCCGAAGATCGTTGGGTTGTTCTCAGCCATCGGGCCTGTTCGTGAACCAGCACAGGTTTCCCGAAACGCTCCGGGACGCTTCAATGTATGTCGGTAGTTCGTGGCTGTCAGGCCGTTTCCATGCTGCACAGGCAGTTTCAAGAGGAACTTGCGCAGCGGCGTCGCGGTCCCATCCGCAAACGCCTGGAGCCCGATTGGCAAGACGCCGGCATGAATCTGCTGGATTCCGTCAACCGGTTGGCCGACCTGATGGACGAAGCCGAGCAGCGCCTGGATCCCAGCCGCCGCGCCGAATTGCACGACTACACCGAAGCTTCGATTCGCCGCCTCGAGCGGCTGCGCTACCGGCTGCAGCAGCGCAACAGCTGAGCCTCAGCGGGGAGTGATGCCAGCAGCGTTGGGGCATCGCCTGTGCTGGCTCGCTGTGGAGCAGCTGCGCTGCTGGGCTTAGAAGCCCATCCCGTTGTTGTCGAGGTGGACCTCGCCCCGGGATTGCCAGGGTTTCAGCTGGTGGGGCTGAGTGATGCCAGTGGTCGCGATGCCCGCGAGCGGGTGCGCTCAGCCCTGCGCAACAGCGGCTTTCGGCTGCCGCAAAGCCGGGTGGTGGTCAGCCTGGCTCCAGCGGATTTGCCCAAACAGGGCGCCAGCTTTGATTTGGCGATTGCCCTGGCGGTGCTGGTGGCCTCCGGGCAGCTGGATCCAGCGCGGCTGCAGGCCCATTGGGCCTTTGGTGAGTTGTGCCTCGATGGCTCTCTGCGGCCCGCTCAGGGGGTTTTGGCTGTGGTGTTGGCGGCGCAGCGGGCGGCTGCCTCAGGGTTGATCCTTCCCCAAACCAATGCCAGCGAGGCGCCCGTGCTCGATGGGCTGCCCCTCTATCCAGCCAGCAGCCTGAGCGCCGTGGTGGCGGCGTTGCAGGGCACAGCGTTGTGGTGCCCGCGGCCCCAGTTGCCGCCTGCGCAGCCAGCGCCGGTGGGGGTTGATCTGCAGCAGGTGCTCGGCCAAAGCCAGGGACGCCGCGCTGTGGAGCTGGCGGCGGCTGGCGGGCATCACCTGTTGCTGGTGGGGCCGCCCGGCTGCGGCAAAACCATGTTGGCTTCGGCCCTGCTGCCCCTATTGCCGCCCCTCGAGAACGAGCAGGCCCTGATGGTGAGTCACATCCACACCTTGGTGGGCTTGCGCGCGGCTGGAGCGCCGCTGCTGCACCAGCCGCCCTTTCGCGCGCCGCACCACAGCAGCACAGCAGTGGCCCTGGTGGGTGGGGGCCTTGGCCCCAGGCCTGGGGAGCTCACCCTCGCCCATCACGGCGTGCTGTTTCTCGATGAGCTGGCGGAATTTCGGCGCCCTGTGCTCGATCAGTTGCGGCAGCCCTTGGAGAGCGGTGAGGTGCTCATTGCTCGCGCCAAGCAGGCCTTGCACTTTCCCTCAGAGACGTTGCTGGTGGGGGCCACCAACCCCTGCCCATGCGGCTGGTGGGGGGATCCGCGTCAGGGCTGTTGCTTCGGCCAGCACCGCCGTCAGCAGTATTGGAGCCGCATCAGTGGTCCCTTGCTGGATCGCTTTGATTTGCAGGTGTCCATGCGCAGTGATGCCTGCGCCAACCCAGCCAGCAGCCCTCCAGAGGCCACCGCCGTGGTGGCGGGGCGGGTGCACAGGGCCCGCCAAAGGATGCGGCAGCGCAATCCGGAGGGCCGCTGCAACGGGCGCTTAACGGCAGCCCAGCTCAATGGCTGTGTGCAGTTGAGCCCCGAGGCCGATAGTTGGTGGAGGGATGAGCAGTTGGCTCCCCTGTTGAGCGGGCGCCGGCGTCATCGTCTGCTGGCGGTTGCCCAAACCCTGGCGGATTTGGCGGCGAGCCCTGTGGTGGACCAGCAGCACTTGGCTGAAGCCCTGGTGTTTCGCTCGCTGGAGCGCTCAGTCGCCCGTGATGGTGGTCTCGACCCAGGCTTGGCCGGGCGGCCGGGTGTCGCAGCTGATTGAGCCATCGGCGCCGGGGGCGCAATCCACCTCCAAATGGGTGTCGGGATCCCAGGGGTCCTGGTTGTAGATCAGGCGCTGATTGAGCACCTCAGCCTGTGCCAGTGGCCCTGCCAACAACAAAGCCAGCGTTGTCAGCAACGCTGGCATCAGGGCTCCTAGTGACCGTCTTTGTGGGGATGGTGCCGGAAGGGCTGCGTGCCGATCAGCGGGGGTTGGTGCAGCTTTTCCTGGCGAGGGTCGCCAAAGGCGTGCTCGATGGCTTCGCCCCACCAGGCGCGGACGGAATGAAACAGGTTGCCCATGGGGACCTCCTGAATGGCTTATATCCAGTGTGTGCACGTCAGCACCAAAAAAAAGTGCCGTCACAGTAGACGGCACAAAACGTTGTTTCGGGCTGCAAAAACTTGATGTTCAGCGGCGACGGCGACGCTGTTGCAGTTTGCGCTTGTACTTCTCCACAGGGGTTTCGTGGTGGCGCAGACGCTTTAGATCAGCAAAGATCCCGGCCTTGGACACCTGGCGCTTGAAGCGGCGCAGGGCCGATTCAATCCCTTCGTTTTCACCGACGGTCACCTGGGTCATAAGAACCGGCTTCGCTTTCGCTCGTTTGAACGCTCAATCTTACCAATCACCCTCGCCTTCTTCTTGATCGCGGCGAATCGGCAGGCTCTCGTTATGCACGTAGAGGTGGCCCAGGGCCCGCTCGCCGTAGTGGCGGCGCTTCAAGCTCCAGCCGGGTTCGAGTTTCAGCTCCACATAGCCGTCGTCGAGGCCGCCGGCCCTGGCCATCACCACTTCGCCGCCGTTGGGACCGGTGCTCATCAGCACGATGTCCTCATCCAGCATCACCACGCGCAGGCGCATGGCTGAGCCGTAATCCATCTCGCCAATGCGCACCGAATAGCCATTGCTGTCCATGTAGCGGCCGCAGATCCCTGTGAAGTCAAAGGTGGCCAGCAGCGGCTTCACCGTGGTGGGGCTTGAGCCCTCACGGCTGTAGCAGGGGCGGGTGTCTTTCTTTTGTTCGTAGATATTGAGCTGGGCGCCGCCACTGGGGATCGGCGCGGCCACCAGGATGAACTGGGTGCTCTCCACCTCTTTGGCATCAAACAGTCCTGCTTGAGCTGGCTGGCTGAGCAGGGCAGTCGTAGCGCTGGCCAATCCCACGAGGGCAGGGGCGAGGCGGCGAAAGGCAGACAACACAGGCAGTGATCAGACCGGTTTGAACTGATCGTAAAAGTCAGATTCAGCCTTGCCCAGGGGCATTAGGCCGGTGTGTTGAGGCGAATCGCGACAAGAAGTGATCCAGCGCAACCAGGCAGCGCGCCGATCAAGATTCCGCGCGTCACACCAACGCCAAGGTCGGGATCGCCGTAGGCGAGCTCAAACACGCAACCGGTTGCTGCAATCCCAAGAATGCAAGCCAGGGCCAGGAACAGGCCGGCCAGGGGTTTCATCGGCATGGGATCAAGCGACAGGCTTCACATCATTGCGGTCGAAGCCGAGCCGCTGCAGCTCACCGCTCAAGCTCAGCTCATCGCTAACCCGATCCACGAACAGCACCCCATTGAGATGGTCCATCTCATGCAGGATGCAGCGGGCCATCAGGCCATCGGCTTTGCGCCGCTGCGGCCGGCCAAGCTCATCGCGGTATTTGACATCCACCTGGCTGGGGCGAACCACATTCAGATAAACGCCGGGAATGCTGAGGCAACCCTCTTCATACGTGTCGAGGGCTCCGCTGGTGGCCACGATTTCAGGATTGATCAGCACCAGGGGAGGGTTGGCAGCTTCCTCTGGATCGAGGTCGATCACCAGCAGTTGCTGGTGGATTCCGACTTGCGGTGCTGCCAGGCCAATGCCGTGGGCTGCATACATGCTGCGCAGCATCTCCCGCGCCAGCTCCCGCACCTGTTCATTGACTTTGCTGATGCGCTTGGCGGGTTTGCGCAATTCGTTGGATCCCAGCGTGTGAATCGTGGGGCTTTCAGGCTGCTCCTCTCCCTTGGGGACCATCACCGTGGAGGCCTGCCGTTCGGATTGGCGCGCCATCGCGGCAAAGTTCAGGGACAAAACCGCCTCGCCAGAGAGATTGCATCCTAGGCAGCAGTGTTGAGATCTCCGTGGCGGTTCGTTCTGAGGCCAGCGCAGCCCTGCCCGTTGATCAGGTGATGGGGCGAGATCGCGCCTGCAAAGAGCCTCTGCTGCTGGGTGAGCAGTTGTTCTGGGCTGAGCAGCGCCCCGACCAAGGCGGCCGCACCACCTTGATGCGCCAGGTGGCCGCGGGGGCAACGCCGCAAGATCTCACCCCAGGCAGCTGGAGTTTGCGCAGCCGGGTCCATGAATTTGGTGGGGGCCTGTTTTGTGCCAGCAGCGAGTTGGCCGTTTTTATTGAGGCCCGCAGCGGTATCCCCCACGCCGTCTCCTTCAGCCCTGGTGCGAAGCCCAGGCCCCTGATCCATGGCCAGGCGGCCGACCTGGGTCGCTACGCCGATGGCCTGATTGATGGTCAGCGCCAGCGTTGGCTGGGGGTGCGTGAAACCAGCAGCTGCGATCAGCTGGTGGCGCTGCCCCTTTCAGGTGGTGAGCCCCAGGTGCTGCGCCAAGAGGCGGATTTTTGCGGCTATGCCGCCCTCTCACCAGCAGGTGATCAGTTGGCTTGGCTGGAGTGGTCGCTGCCCTCGATGCCGTGGGAGCGCACCGAACTGTGGTGCTCGCCCATCGATGCAGCCGGTCTGCTGTCGCATCCGCAGCGGATTGCTGGAGGCGATGGCAGCGCCGAATCCTTGTTTCAGCCGCTGTGGAGCAGCACTGGTGAGCTGCTGGTGTCCTCCGATCGCAGTGGCTGCTGGATGCCCCAGCGCTGGTGCCCAGATCAGCAGCCGGCCTGGCAGCCGCTGCCGTTGCCGCAGGCCTGTGAAACCGCCATGCCCCAGTGGGTGTATGGCATGCGCACCCTGGCCGCCAGCGAGAGCGCCCTGCTGGCCTTGGCCTGCGCCCAGGGGGAATGGAGCCTCTGGCAGTACCCCTGGCAGCAACAGCAATGGCAGCGCATGTCCCTGCCGTTCAACGAGCTCAGTGGCCTGACGGCCTCGGGGCAGCGGGCGGTTTGCTTGGGCGCCTCACCGACGCAGCGCACAACCCTGTTGGAGCTGGATTTGGCAGCAGCGAGCCATCACCCTCTCCAGCCAGCGGCCCCTTTGCCCCAGGGGCTGGTTGGTATCAGTGAGCCCAGGGCCTTGGAGTTTGTCGGCGGCGATGGACAACGCAGTCATGGCTGGTATTACCCCCCCACAACCTCTGATTCAGGTCCGGCGCCATTGCTGGTGAAGGCCCATAGCGGACCCACCGGCATGGCCCGCACCGGGCTGAATCTGGCGATTCAGTTCTGGACCAGCCGCGGTTGGGGGGTGGTTGATGTCAATTACGGCGGTTCCACCGGTTTCGGCCGCGCCTACCGCCAGCGGCTTGATGGTCAGTGGGGCGTTCTCGATGTGGCCGATTGCGCCGCAGCCGTGGCCCATTTGGTGGAGCAGGGTCTGGTGGATCCCGAGCGGGTGGCCATGGAGGGAGGCAGTGCGGGCGGTTTCACCACCCTGGCGGCCCTGATTCGTGAACCGGTTTTCCGCGCTGGGGTCTGCCGTTATCCGGTCTGTGATCTCGAGGCACTCACCCAGGACACCCACCGCTTTGAGTCGGGGTATCTCGATGGCTTGATTGGTCCTTGGCCGGAGCAGCGCAGCCGTTACGACGAGCGTTCACCGCGCGCCAGCAGCCATCAACTCGATCGCCCTGTGCTGTTCATTCAGGGATTGCAGGATCGGGTGGTGCCCCCTGAGCAGGTGGAGCAGATGGTGCAAACCCTGCGTTGGCGGGGCCTCTCCCCAGAGCTGATGCTGCTGGAGAGCGAAGGCCATGGATTCCGCTCAACCTCAGTTCAGCGTCAGGTGCTGGAGGCCACCGAGCAATTTTTGCGGCGGGTGCTGCCCCAGCGTTAGCGATCAACTCCCTGCAGCAAGTCGCTCAAAGCCGTGCTCCAACTGGGATCGGTGGGGATGCTCACGCGCCGGGCCAGGCTCGTGGCGATGTGCTTTTCCTGGTAAGCCGCCTCATTGCTGAACACCGTCACCTGGCCTGGCTCCCCGCTGAAGGGAATCACGGTGCCATCGCCTCGTTGAAACAGGGGCGCTCCTGGCTCCAGTGGCGTCCAATCACTCTTCAGGCGTGCGGGATGCAGGCAAGCGGTGGGTTGGCCGCTGCTGTCCCTGGGGAGATCAAGGCTGCCGCTATGGCGGTGAACGCGCAGGGGAGAGCGGATCTGAATAGGGCCCTGGCTGGCCTCATCCAGCAGATCCAGCAGGGTTTCCAACCCCAGCTGTGTTTGCTGGCAAATCACTGGGCTGATCACTCCCTGGGGCACAGGCCCCACCTCCAAAACCAACCCGCATGGCCAAGCTTCTGCCATGAAGCCGGTTTGATCGGGATCGTGTTCGTGTTGATAAATCGGTAGCCCCAGCCGTTCTTGGCAGGCTGCAGCGAGGGCGAGATCGGCTGGACGGCGGCCATAGACCACCAAGCTGTTGCCCATGGCGGCTGTGGTGCTGTGCAGATCAATCACCACCTGGCAGGGCTGGGTTCCTTGTGGCCCAAAGCTTTGGACCAACTCCCTGGCTCGCTGCACTTCCCACAGATCCGCTGGGTTGGGCTCGGCCTGCAGAAGATCGCCCCGAAAACTGCGGTTGAGATCGCGATCGATGTAACGCCGGCAGCACTGCAAAGCCCTGGGATTTCCCAGGGCCGTCTGCACCTTCAGCCTGGGCCGTTGCAGCGCCGCAAAGCTCGGCCCCCATTGCTGCAGCAGCCAGGGGGCGTTGCATTCGTTGCCATGGGTACCGCCGACAACAAGAACGGAGGCCACCATGGCGGCAGGGCTGCTTAGCCCACTTTGGCTTTTCCGACCCCTAGTTCGCGCAACTCCTGAGCGAGTCCGCTGAGCACCTTCTTGGCGTCGCCAAACACCATCGAGGTGTTGGGGCGCTCAAACAGGCTGTTTTTGATGCCGGCATAACCAGCGCTCAGACCTCGCTTCACCACAAACACCGTCGTGGCTTCCTCCACGTTCAACACGGGCATGCCGTAGAGCGGGCTGGTGGAGTCGTTGCGGGCCTGGGGGTTCACCACATCATTGGCGCCCAGAACAATCACCACGTCGGTGCGCGGAAATTCGGGGTTGATCGTTTCCATTTCGATCAACTGCTCGTAGGGCACATCGGCTTCTGCCAGCAGCACGTTCATGTGCCCTGGCATGCGCCCAGCCACCGGGTGGATGGCATAGGCCACATCAATGCCTTGGGCTTCCAGCAGCTCGGCCACTTCCCGCAGGATGTGCTGGGCCTGGGCCACGGCCAGGCCATAGCCAGGCACGAACACCACCCGTTGGGCTGTTTCCAGAGTCAGGGCGCATTCTTCAGCGCTGCAGGAGGTGATGCCCTGGTATTCGCCTTGGTCAGCGGCGCTAGCGCTGGCGCCAAGGGCACCACCAAACAGCACGTTCACCAGCGAACGGTTCATGGCATTGCACATCACCTGCGTGAGGATCAGGCCCGCCGCACCAACCATGGCGCCGGCCACGATCAGCATCTGACTGCCCACCACAAAACCGGCGGCTGCCGCAGCAACACCGGAATAGGAGTTCAGCAGCGAGATCACCACGGGCATGTCGGCCCCTCCGATGGAGAGGGTGACGCCGATGCCCAGCAGGCTGGAGCCAATCACCAGCAGCCAGAGGCCTTGATCTCCACCGCTTGCGATTAAGGCGATGGCAGCCACCAGGGAGAAGGCTGCCAGGCCGATGTTGATGACATGGCGCAGCTTGCTCTGCATCCAGGCCGGTGTGTCCAGCCAACCCTGCAGCTTGCCCATGGCCACCACCGAGCCACTGAAGGTGATCGCACCCACAAACACCGACACCACAATCGAAATGCCGGCAACGAGGGCTCCAGTGCCCTCGCCATCGCTTCCAGCCAGTGGATCGAGAGCCACGCCAAGGGCCACCAACAGCGAGGACATGCCGCCGCAACCGTTGAACAGCGCCACGGTTTCGGGCATGGCCGTCATCGGCACCCGTTGCGAGGTGATGGCGCCCAGCAAGCCACCCACCACGGTGCCGCCGATGATCCACAGCCAGGCGCTGGCGTCGATCCCGCTGGTGCTGAGGAAGTTGATCAACACGCCCAACACGGCCAAAGCCAAGGCGACGGCAGCGATTTGATTGGCGGCGCGTGCCGAGCGCACCTTGGATAGCCCTTTGATGCCCAGCGCCAGGAGCAGGACAGCGACCAGCTCGATCGCGTACTTGATTACGACAGCGGCAGTCATCAGCGCTTCTCCTTCTGGCGAGCGGGTTTACGGCTGAACATGGCCAGCATTCGATCAGTGACCAAAAAGCCGCCAATCACGTTGAACAGGGCAAAGCCCAGGGAGACGGCGCCCAAGGCCATCAGGGCGCCATTGCCACTGGAGCCGGCCTTGATGATCAAGGTCAGGGCCGCCAACACGGTGATTCCTGAAATGGCATTGGCGCCACTCATCAGCGGCGTGTGCAGGGTGGGAGGCACCTTGCCAATGAGTTCGAGCCCCAGCAGGCTGCCGAGGAGCAACACCCAGAGGGCGTCGTTCAGGGAAAGAGCGTCGTTCATGAAGTCATCTCGCTTGAGGTGGCGCGCTCCGGCACCAGATCTGTGCGCCGCAGATTGCCATCCAGGCTGATCAGGCTGGGGGCTAGCAGCTCATCTTCGCTGTCGAGCTTGAGGACGCCTTCTTGATCGATCAGCGCCTCCAGTAGCGACATCAGGTTGCGGGCATACAACGAGCTGGCGTGGTGGGCCACGCTGCCGGGCAAGCGATCCGCACCAATCACCTGCACGCCGTGGTGCTCCACGGTTTGGCCGGCTTGGCTCAGCTCGCAGTTGCCCCCCTGAATCACGGCCAAATCAACGATGACGGCACCAGGGCGCATGGCGGCCACCATGGCGCTGGTGATCAACATCGGCGCTGGCCTGCCGGGCACTTGAGCCGTGCAGATCACCACATCGGCTTGGTTGAGGTGTTCGCTCAATCCCGCCCGTTGGGCATCGAGAAACGACATCGTGGCTTGCTTGGCGTAGCCGCCGGATTCACCCGGTACGCCTTGCTCCGGAGGTGGAATAAAACGAGCACCGAGCGATTCCACTTGTTCTTGGGCTGCAGCGCGCACATCGCTGACGCTGACGACAGCGCCCAAGCGCCTGGCGGTGGCGACGGCTTGCAGCCCTGCCACACCAGCTCCAATCACCACCACCTTGGCTGGCTGCACCGTGCCGGCTGCCGTCATCAGCATGGGCATGAAGCGATCCAAGCCCGCCGCTGCCAGCAACACAGCTTTGTAGCCGGCGATGTTGGCTTGGGAGGAGAGCGCATCCATGGCCTGTGCTCGGCTGATCCGCGGCAGCAGCTCGAGGGAGATGGCTGAAAGCTTGCCTTTCTCGAGTTGATCGAGCAGGCCATTGTTGTTGTGGGGTGCCAGCTGACCAATCACCAGAGCACCTGGTCGCAGCGCTGCTGTGTTCTCGCCCAGCGGGCCCACACTTAAAACGATGTCGCTTTGCGACCACGTCGCACGGTCACCGGGGGTCACCAAGTCAGCTCCGGCGGCCACATAGTCCTCATCACTGAAGCCAGCCTGCTGCCCAGCGCCGCGCTCCACGCAGCATTGGACTTGCCGTCCAGCAAGACGTTTCACCACCTCTGGACTGCTTGCCACCCGGGTTTCCCCGGCATCCCACTCCCGGGGGATCAAAACCTTCACCATCGAGTGCGGCTCGTCTGCCCCCCTATCTATATGTGATGGCGTGCCCCTCTGTGTGTGGAGATGGCCGCCAGAGTCACCAAACCCTTGCCAGGGTGGATAGCCTTGAAAGTGAATTGATTGATCGCGCGATGAAATCCATCGACGAGCACATCGCTAAGGATGAGACCGAGATCCTTACCGCCAAGGCTCAAGGCGATGAAGGCAAGGTGCGCCACCTCGAGGGCGAGCTCCAGGACCTCAAAGTGTTCAAAGAGCACCACCCTGGCGACAATCACGACCCCACCTCACTCGAGATGTTCTGCGAGAACAATCCCGATTCCCCCGAGTGCCGGATTTATGACGACTGATCAGCCTCTGATCAGTACTCCTCGTTGAAAGCTCTGGGGGAAACCGGTGCGTCAGTCATCCGGCAGACCACCGCTTCCTCCGGCTCCATCTCCACAACCTTGATGACGGGGCGCCCCAAGCGGCGCAGGACTTCCACATCAGCCATGGTTTGGCAGCGCGCCAAGAGCGTGCCCTCACCGTCGAAGCAGCAAAAGAATTTCACGAAAGCAAAGACCCGCGGGCGCATCCCTGTTATGCCCACAGCCTTTGATCTCGGCAACGCAAGCCTTTCTGAAGGCCCCGTTTGAATCAAGGGCCTTCAGCCAAACGCCGCATCAGCAGCAAGTCACTGTGCGGATCGTTGGGGCAGAGCCACTCTCTGTATTCCTCAAAGAGACGTTCACCAGCCGCGTGATCGCCGCAGCCATGCAGTTGCTGAATCCGCTGCCGCACCTGAGGCAGGCGCGACTGCAGCAAACCCAGCGGATCCCCGGCTGAAGAGCAGCTCGTAGAAACGTCGGTCAAAGGCAAGACCGTTGCAATCCCTCTGCAATAACCCAGGTTCTGGCAAGGACGCCAGTCAATTTGTTGACAAGCGATGCCCTTGTGCTACGTTTCGTTGGTGGGCAGTTGAGCTGCGCGCGTGTCTCGATGTCTGGTTTCGGCCAGAACTCCGGATCCGACGCTTTGCTACTGTTCCTCAGTCGTCGAAAGACGGCTGTGCGTCGTCCAGACGCCCTCGCCCTTTCAGTTCTCTGAAAACGGCGATCCGGCGCTCTGATACGATTCACAAGTCGCCGCAAGGCGATGCACCTGGACAACCGAAAAGCTTAAGGAACCGACGCTTTTGTCGCGTTTCTTTCACCAGAACGCTGTTCTGGTTTTGAAAGGAACGATTTCGCGACAAAGGTGTGAGGTCCCGTCAAAAAGAACTAGCGAAAGCTCTTTTGGATCTGTGTTGTGGTTTTTCACGAGGCTGCGCACAGAGGGAAAGCGAAAGAGTGGACGCACCGGAACTGAGTTCCAAGGAGAGTCGTGGTTGTTCGCTGCGGAGTGAACGACGGACACGGCACTTATCCGAACCCTTCGCAAGAAGGCGAGCTGAGGACTGTGGTTTAAGCGCCACGGGACGAGCTGAACACTTTGCGGGATTGCTATGCAATGACCAATAGGAAGTGTCTACAACGGAGAGTTTGATCCTGGCTCAGGATGAACGCTGGCGGCGTGCTTAAC
>CAJWAH010000025.1 GCA_913020095.1 uncultured Synechococcus sp. | reverse complement strand
TGGGAGGCATGGCGTCGACGTTTGCCATGTTGATGGACGAGGAAGAGGAAGCGGAACAGACCGCGGAATCAGACGAGCACATCGTGCCGCCAGACGCGAAACAGCGTCGAGCGGAGGAACCGCCCCTCGCACCATCGGATGTCCGCGTCGGGCTAGACGTCGTGCGATACATCACCGGGTATGGGGCCACTCGGTGCCGCGTCGAGGAGGTGTTGCAAACCGAGAGCAGCGCTGCTGGAAGCGCGAATGACGACCGACAGCTCGTTCGTGTACGTTGGTCGCCAGCTGAGGATACTGATGACGAGCGAAGCTCTTGCTCGGAGCTGAGCATCTCATCGCTCTTGCGCCAGCTCAAGTAAACCCAGCTGGTCCATCAACTCAGCCACCCGTTGCTGCATCGCTGGCGATGGGGTTTGGCTGCGGCCGATGCCCACCGAGCCAAAGCAACCGGAGAGCACCACATCGTTGGCGCACACCTTGGGGTTGTAGAGCCGCTCGAGGTCGCTGGAGACCAGGCCGATGCGCTGACGCAATTGCCAGAGATTCACCGTGCGATCTCCGAACAGGCGCAGGCTCGAATCCTGTTGAACAACCGGATAGATCTCGCGGCTGATGAGTTTCACCAGGGCACTTTTGCCGGCCCCATTGGGGCCCAGCACCACGGTGTGCTCAGCAAGATTGAGCCGCAGGCTGAGGTTGTGAAACACGCGCCGCTCACCGATGTGGGCGGCCACACCCTCCAGTTCCAGGTAGGGCGTTGGGCTCATGGCTTCATGATGCAGCGGCGGCTGATTGAGCGCAGGCCATGAAGGTGATCGTTGATCTCTGCGTGGTCCCCATTGGCGTGGGGATCGATCTGGCTCCCTATGTGGCGGCCTGCCAGCAGGTGCTGCAGCAGCGCGGGCTCAAGCACCAATTGGGGCCCAACTCCACCGCCATCGAAGGCGACTGGGGCCCAGTGATGGATGCCGTGAAGGCCTGCCATGAGGTGGTGCATGAACTGGGTGCACCGCGCATCTTCACCAGCCTCAAGATCAACAGCCGCACCGACCGCGATCAAGCGCTGGAAGAGAAGACAGCTGCGGTGCAGCAGCTGCTGGCCTAGGCGGCCACCAAGCCCGAATGGCGTAGCAACGCCTGGGCCGACGGCGGCCGGCCGCGGAAGGCTGAAAACACATCCGCTGGAGCTTCGCTGCCGCCGCGGCTCAACACCGTGTCGCGGAAGCGGCGGCCGGTGGCTTGCACCGCCTGCTCATCGTCGAGTCCGGCATCTTCAAAGGCGCTGAAGGCATCGGCGCTGAGCACCTCGGCCCACTTGTAGCTGTAGTAGCCGGCGCTGTAGCCCCCCGAAAAGATGTGGCCAAAGCTGCTCAGCAGGGCGTCTTCCTCAAGCAGCGGCAACACCGTGGTGCTTTCAGCCACCTGACGGCGCAACTGCTCTGGGCTCTGGCCATGGTCGGCGCGCCATTGCTCATGCAGGCGCAAATCGGTGAGGGCCAGATGCACCTGGCGCAGGGTGGCGGCCCCGGCCATGAAGGTTTTGGCTTGCAGCAGTTTTTGGCGCTCAGCTTCGGGCAGGGGCTCACCGGTTTGCCAGTGGCGTGCCATGCCATCGAGGGTGGGGCGGTCGTAGCACCAGTTCTCCATGAACTGGCTCGGCAGTTCCACCGCATCCCACTCAACGCCATTGATGCCGGCAGCTTCTGGTTCTTCCACGGTGGTGAGCATGTGCTGCAGGCCGTGGCCGAACTCGTGGAACAGCGTTTCCACCTCCCCAAAGCTCATCAGGCTGGGGGTCTCCCCCACCGGCGGGGTTTGGTTGCAAATCAAATAGGCCACCGGCAGCACCTTGCTGCCATCGGGGCTGGTGTGGCGGCCTAAGCAGTCGTCCATCCAAGCGCCGCCGCGTTTGCTGCCCGGACGGCTAAACGGATCGAGGTAAAAGGCGGCCAGCGGTTCACCGCTGTTGGCATCGCTGATGCGGAAAAAGCGCACGTCGTCCTGCCAGATCGGCGCTTCCCCATCGGCGGCGCTGATGCGGATATCAAACAGGCGGCTGCAGAGGTTGAAGAGGCCATCGAGCACCTGGGGCAGGGGGAACCAGGGGCGCAGCGCTTCGCTGTCGAGATCAAAGCGCTGCCTGCGCAGCTGCTCCGACCAGTAGCTCACATCCCAAGGCTGCAGTGGAGAGCTCGCTAGCGCTTCCAGGTCCTTGAGCTCCTGTTGCGCCGCGCTATGGCTGGGGGCCCGCAGGTCTTCCAGCAGCGATTCCACCGCCTGCACCGAGGGAGCCATCTTGCTGGCCAGGCTCACTTCAGCCCAGTTGCCATAGCCCAAGAGGGCGGCTTTTTGCTGACGCAGGGCCAGGATTTGCCCCACCAACTCGCTGTTGTTGTGCTCGCCGCTGGCGGCTCGGCTGATGAAGCCGCGATACACCGTTTCGCGCAGATCACGCCGGCTGCTGTGTTGCAGAAAGGGGCCGTAGCGGGGGTAGTCCAAGCCCATCAGCCAGGGACCATCCGCCGCTGTGGCCTGCTCATGGCCCTTGCGCCGGGCTGAATCAGCCAGCAATTCCCGCAGGCTGTCGGGGCAGCCGTCCATTTCATCGGGGCTGCTGAGCAGCAGCTCCCAGGAGGCGGTGGCATCCAGCACGTTGTTGGAAAAGCGGGTGCTCAACGCTGTGAGCTCTTCAGTGAGCGCGTTGAAGCGCTCCTGCTCAGCACCTTCGAGTCCAACGCCACGCAGCTCCATGCCCAGCAATTCCTGCTGCAGGATGCGCCGGCGGCAGGGGCTGAGTTGATCGTCTGCGCTCAGTTGCTTGAGGGCCCGGTAGATCGCTTTGGATTGGCCCAGCCGGCTGGAGAAACGCACCACAGCGGCCTGTTGCTGCTCGTGGGCCTGGCGCAGCTCAGGGGTGTTGCAGACCATCAGCAGGTGGTTCACCACCCCCCAGCTCCAGCGCAGCCGCTCCCCCAGCTGCTGCATCGGCGGCATCAGATCGTCCCAGCGCAGCGCGTCGCCTTGGCTGTCGAGGTTGGATTCAATGCGGGCCAGTTCAGCCTCCAGCTGCTCCAGCAGCCAGGGCATCCCCTGGCTCACCGCCTCTGGGGTGATGGCTTGATAGTCGGGTAAACCTTCCCCTTTCAGCAGGGGGTCCGCAGCAGCTGGGGCCTGGCCCATGGGCGATCAGCCAAAAACTGAAGGCAGTTCTAGGGCGGTCTGCACGGTGTTGTGAAGCTGGGCGGCGATGCTGTCGGTGGTGGCGTCGTAGAGGCCGGTGGCCAGCTGCGGCCAGAAGCCGATCATCAAGGTGGGCACCACCAGCACCAGCGCAATGGTGAGCTCTCTGGGGCTCATGTCGCCCAATTTGGCCAGCGCCGGAATCCGAGGTCCAAAGAACACCCGCCGGCACATGCTCAGCAGATACATCGGTGTGAGCACCAGGCCGATGGCCGCCAGCACGATGGTGATCACGCGGAAGCCCGTGGTGAAGGCGTCGTTGCTGGTGATTCCCAGGAACACGGTGATCTCGCTCACAAAGCCGCTCATGCCAGGCAGGGCAAGAGAGGCCAAGCAGGTGATCACAAACAGGGCAAAGGTGATTGGCAGCACCTTGGCCAAGCCGCCCATGTTGGGAATCGAGAGGGTTTTGGTGCGCTCGTAAAAGACGCCGGTGACAAAGAACAGGCCAGCGGCAATCAGACCGTGGCTGATCATTTGCAGCATGGCGCCGCTGAGGCCGAGGTCATTGACGGCGGCAATGCCCAGCAGCACAAAGCCCATGTGGCTCACCGAGCTGCAGGCGATGCGTCGTTTGACGTTGTCTTGCGCGAAGGCGTTGAGGGCCCCCCAAACGATGTTGACGATCCCCAGCACCATCAGGGCTGGGGCCAGTTGCAGGTGCGCATCCGGCAACATCTGCACGTTGAAGCGGATCAGCGCGTAGCCGCCCATCTTCAGCAGCACACCAGCCAGCAGCATCGAAATCGGTGCATTGGCTTCGCCGTGGGCATCCGGCAGCCAGGTATGGAGCGGGAACATCGGCAGCTTCACGCCAAAGCCGATCAGGAAGCCCAGGTAACAGAGCAATCCAAAGCTGCCGCCATAGCTGCGGCTGGCCAGTTCAGCCAAGTTGAGGGTGAAGCCGTCGCCATGGAAGGCCAGGGCTAGGCCGCTGATCAGGATCAGCAGCGAGGCGGTGGCGGTGTAGAGGATGAATTTGGTGGCGGCGTATTGGCGCCGCTGGCCGCCCCAAATGGCGATCAGCAGGTACACCGGCACCAGCTCGAGTTCCCAGGCCAGGAAGAACAGCAGAAAGTCCTGGGAGAGAAACACCACCGCTTGGGCGGAGGCTTGCGCCAGCAGCAGGGCGAAATACAGCCGTGGTTTGCGCTCCACATCCCAGCTGGCGGCGACCGTTAGCAAGGTCACCAAGCCACTGAGCAGCACCAGGGGAGCTGAAATGCCATCGGCAGCCAGCGACCACTGCAGCCCCATGGCCGGCAGCCAGTCGATCCGTTCGACCAACTGAAGGCTGCCCAAGGCCGGATCAAAGTGGCGGCTGAAGGACCACAGCATCAGGCCGAGATCGGCCACCAGCGTGATGAAGGCCACCCAGCGGCAGGCCTTCTGCAGCGAAGCCGGCAGCAGCACAAGGGCAAGCACGCCAGCCAGGGGTAACAGCACAATCAGGCTGAGATCCACGGGACGCGCTTGCGATACGTACGGCTCAACTTATCAGCCAGGGCTGTGCATCGTGAGTAGATCTACTCAGCTTGGTTTGGGTCTCCAGCGGCTGCCGCCGCTCTGCAGCTTCAGCGGCAAGGCGCGGGTCTGCACCCCCTCGCGTTCCCAGCTCTTCTCCATCGCTTCGGCCACGGCTCGCCCCTTCTCCGGCGGGCAGAGGGCCAGCAGGCTGGGTCCGGCGCCGCTGATCACGCAGCCCCAAGCTCCAGCGTCCATCGCCGCTTTGCGCACGGCGCTGCCGCCTTGGATCAGCGGCCAGCGGTAGGGCTCATGCAGCCGGTCGTGCATGCCATCGGTGATCAGATCGCCATTACCACTGCGCAAACCCTGCAGCAGCAACGTGAGCGAGCCCAGGTTGGACACGGCATCGGGCACCACGATCTGTTTGGGCATGGCCCGGCGGGCATCGGCGGTGGAGAGCCGAATGCTGGGGATCGCCACCACCGCTTGCACGTTCTCGTGCCACTCACAGCGCACCACGCGCCAGCGGCGGGAAGCGGCTTGGGCTGTCAGGCAGAGCCCACCCAGCAACGAGGGCACCACATTGTCGGGATGGCCTTCGATGTCGATGGCCAGCTCCAGCAGTTTTTCCTTGCCAAGCGCTTCACCGGCTAGGGCATTGGCTCCCATCAACCCCGCCACGATGGCGGTGGCACTGCTGCCCATGCCCCGCGCTGGTGGTACGGCCAGCTGCACCCGCGCCTCCAAGGCGATCGGCTGCATCCCCACTTCACGCCATACCCGCTGGGCAGCGCGATACACGAGGTTGTCGGGGCCGCCGCGCAGGTGGGAGCCCTCCTTGCTTTCAATGATCAGCTCAAAGCGTTCAGCGCCCCCCTCCAGCACCTTGAGCTGGAACTGGTTGTTCAGATCAAGCGCTGCTCCAAGGCAGTCAAATCCAGGGCCGAGATTGGCGGTTGTCGCGGGGACATCCACCACCACGGTGGTGCCGATCTCCGGTTTTCCCATCGGTGTGCGTTGGGCGGCTCAGCCCGTTATTGAAGGCATCCTGCCAGCATGCGCGCACGGCAAGCGGCGCTGAACAAGCCCGCATCAGGGTCCACCAGGGCCCGCACCGGCAGCTTGTTGATGAAGCCTTCAAAACGCCCCTTGCAGCGCATCGGTGCCAAGAACGCATCGCTTTGCAACCGCTCCAGCTGCTTGATGGCGGTGCCGCCGCCCACCCAGAGCCCACCGGTGGAAAGGGTTTGCAGCGCCAGATCACCGGCGGCTGAGCCATAGGCCCCAAGCCAAATCTGCTCGGCTTTGCTGGCCAGCAGGTCCCCATCACGGGCCCGCTGCGCCACCAGGGCGGGTAGATCGGGTCGTCCAGGCGTGCCAGGGGCTTGCTGATGCCAGTCCATGGCGGCTTGATGCAAGTCGCTGATGGGTTGCTCGCCGCCGCAGTGCAGCAGCCAGAGGAACACCAGGCCCAGGCCGGTGCCGCTGACAATCCGCTCAACCGAGAGCCGCTCGAGCTGCAACTCGCGCCGCAACCAACCGAGCATCAGCATCTCCTCGGCATTGCGCGGCGGAAATTCCCGGTGCCCGCCTTCACTCGGCAGGGTCATCAAGGCCCCATTGCTGAGCCGCACGCCGCTGGCCATGCCCAGGCCTGTGCCGGCACCGAGGATGGCGATGGGCCCTTGGGGATCAGCCTCCCCCTCCTGCAGCACAACCTGCTGCTCCTCGCTCAGATGGGGGAGCCCATAGACCAACACGGCGAAATCATTCACCAGCTCCAGTTGGTTGAGACCCCCATCGGCCGCGAGGGCGGATTGTTCGAGATCCCAGGGCAAGTTGGTGATGTGGGCGCGTCCTTGACGCACCGGTCCGGCAACGGCGATGCAGCCGGCGGCCACCTCGGCGCCGTTGTTGTTGTGGTCGGCCAAAAAGCGCTGCAGCATCGGCCCGAGGTGGGGCCATTCCGCCGAGATGTAGCGCTCGCGAGCAACGCAGCTCAGTTGATCGCCGTCGCTGCGATACAGCGCCAGCAAGGTCTTGGTTCCGCCCAAATCACCGGCCAGCAGCAGCGTCATCAGCCCACCCGATCGCGCTCAGGCTGGCCATGGCAGTGGGTGCTTCGGTTAAGACGCGCCCAGTTCCAAACCCGCGGCGCGCGCGCCGTTGGCTGCAATCGCGGCCTGGAGGAGGTGGCTTCGGGCCACAGAACCGAGATCACCCTGCCGGCGGCTGCGCAAGCTCAAGGTGCCCTGCTCGGCTTCTTGGGCGCCGATCACAGCCAGCACTGGGATTTTCTGCTGCTCTCCCGAGCGGATCAGCTTGCCGAGGCGCTCGCCACTGCGATCGATGCGGCTGCGGATGCCAGCAGCTGTGAGCTCGCTTTGGAGTGTTTCGGCATAGGCCATCACCTCATCGGTGACCGGCAGCAGCCGGATCTGTTCAGGGGCCAGCCAGAAGGGGAAATCGCCGGCGTAGTTCTCGGTCATGATCCCGAAGAACCGTTCCAGGGAGCCGAAAATGGCCCGGTGGATCATGATCGGCCGCTGCCTGGAGCCATCGGCGGCGACGTACTCCAAACCAAAGCGTTCAGGCAGGTTGAAATCCAGCTGAATCGTTGAGCACTGCCACATGCGCCCGATGGCGTCTTCGATCTTCAGATCGATCTTGGGGCCATAGAACGCTCCGCCCCCTTCATCGATCTTGTAGTCCCAGCCCTTGCGCTGCAGGGCTTCGGTGAGTCCCTTGGTGGCCAGGTCCCACACGGCGTCATCACCGATGGATTTCTCCGGCCGGGTTGAGAGGTTGATCTCGTAGTTGCGGAAATCAAAGGCGGACAGGATTGTCTCGGTGAGGTCGAGGATCTTGAGGATTTCGTCGCTGATCTGCTCGGGCAGGCAGAACACGTGGGCGTCGTCTTGGGTGAAGCCGCGCACCCGCATGAGCCCGTGCATCACGCCAGGCCGCTCGTAGCGATACACCGTGCCCAATTCGGCCCAGCGAATGGGCAGCTCCTTGTAGCTCCGCAACGTGCTGGCGTAGGTGAGCACATGGAAGGGGCAGTTCATCGGCTTGAGCTGGTACTCCCGCTCATCGACCGTCATCGGGCCGAACATCGATTCGCTGTAGAAATCCAAGTGGCCTGAGGTCTTCCACAGGTCGATGTCGGCCACATGGGGCGTGTAGAGCAGTTCGTAGCCCCCGGCGAAGTGGGCTTCGCGCCAGAAGTCTTCGATCAGCAGACGCATCCGGGCGCCGCGGGGATGCCAGAACACCAAGCCAGCGCCGGCTTCATCTTCGATTGAAAACAGATCCAGATCGGTGCCGATGCGGCGGTGATCGCGGCGTTTGGCTTCTTCAATGCGGCGCTTGTGCTCGCTGAGCTGCTCCGGCGTTTCAAAGGCGGTGCCGTAAATCCGCTGCAGCTGTTGCCGGTTCTCATCGCCGCGCCAGTAGGCGCCCGCCACGCTCTCCAACTCGAAGGCTTTGGCATTGAGCTGGCCGGTGTGCTCCACATGGGGACCAGCGCAGAGATCCCACCACTTCTCCCCCAAGGTGTAGAGGGTGATGGGCTCCTGCAGTCCTTCGAGGATTTCGAGTTTGTAGGGCTCGTTTTGAGCTTTGATCCGCGTTTCGGCTTCTGCGCGGCTCACCTCAACCCGCTCGAGCGGCAGTTTTTGGTTGATGATCTTGATCATCGCCTTCTTGATGGCCTTGAGGTCGGCCTCGGTGAAGGGGTCGGGATTATCGAAGTCGTAATAGAAGCCCGTCTCGGTCCAGGGGCCGATGGTGACGCGGGCGTTGGGGAAGAGCTGCTGCACAGCCATGGCCATCACATGGCTCATGGAATGGCGAATCTTGAGCAGCTGAGGGCTTTCGCTGGTCTTGGGAAGCGCCACGGCGGCTGCTGAAGACACCGACTCTTTTGCAGTGAGAATGGGGATCTTACGCAGCACGGGTGTGCCCCGAGCCGTTTCCCAATCCGATCAACCGTTGCGCCGGTTGGATCTGTCCTATCTGCTGTGGTGCCTGTCGCTGGTGGGCATCTGCGGCGTGCAGCGGATCTACAACCGCCGGCCCCTCAGTGGCGTGTTGTATCTGCTCAGCTTTGGGCTGCTGGGCATCGGCACGGTGGTGGATCTGTTTTTGATCCCCTCGTTGGTACGCCATGCCAATGCCCCCACGCTGTTGGATCAGGCGCGCGCTGCAGTGGAGCCGATTGATCGCCAACTGCTGCTGCTCGCCCGCAGCAAAGGTTCAGCCGGTTTCAGCCTCAATGACGCCGTTCTTGCATTGGATCCGTCCGTTGAGCTCGCTGAGCTGCGCCGTGTATTGGACGACTTGCAACAGCACGAGCTGCTGCTGATCAGCAATGACGAGCAGGGGCGGGTGGTTTACCGGGAGCCCTGAAACCAGGGGCCCGTAACAGTTGTGGCTCAAATTGGACTCAGTTTCTACGTTTGTGTTATTGGGCTGAGTTGAATGACTGCCACCCCCCTGCGGCCACCGCTGCTGCTGTTGCAACACAGCTGGCAGCGCTACCGCCAAGCCCCTGTGCTGCTGGCCGGTTGGGCGTTGGGGTGGATGCTGCTCTGGCAGCTGATGGCCCTGTTGCCTCTGCCGATTTGGCTGCAGTTTGGGGCCAGCTTGCTGTGCTTCAGCTGGGCCAGCGCTGGACTCATCGACGTGGCGCAGCGGCAATCCCCCTTGACCTTGGCCAGCCTTTGGCTGCCCTTGCGCCGGGCCCCGTGGCCGCTGTTGCTGCTGCCGCTGCTCGTGGGCACGTTGGTGGCCTTGGCTTCCTTGGCGTTTGTGCTGCCGGGTGTGGTGTTGCTGCTGGCCTGGAGCTTGGCTCTGCCGCTGTTGCTCGATCGAGGCGGTGAAGCCTGGGATGCCATGGCCCGCAGCGCTCAACTGGTGGTACGCCGCCGTCAGCAGGTTTTGGTGCCTTTGCTGCTGCTCTGGGGGCTGACGCTCTTAGCGCTTGGCATTGGCTGGTGGCTGCTGGGATTGTGGCTTCCCCTGGCTGCCTTTTTGCTGCAGGCTCTCTACAGCTCCACTAAGGCTTGATGCCTGCCTTCCCGGTCCGTCCGGTTGCCGCTTTGCTGCTTGGAATGGGACTGGGTGTGGCTGCTGTGGTGGTCGCCGAGCGCGAGCCGCCAATCGCCCCAGAGCCCAAGCCTGGATGGGCCCAAGGGGCTGGCTTGCAACCGCTATTGCGGCCCAATCCGCAGGCAGCCAGCCGCTGCGCCGCCAAGTTGGCGGTTCGCGAACGGCCCACACCAGCGGATCCCACCAATTTCGGCGAACGCCGACCCACCGATGCTGAAGGGGGGCTGGTGCCCAACCAGCCATCGGTCATCGTTTTGCATGAAACGGTGATGTCGCTGGGCGACACGCTGCGCTTTTTTCAGACGCCCCATCCCCGTGATGCCGATCAGGCCAGCTATCACCTGCTGCTTGATCGCCGCGGCATGGCCTACCGCTTGGTTCCTGATGCCAAGCGGGCCTTTGGTTCAGGGTGGAGTGCTTGGGGGGATGGCTCGATTCGGCACCGTCCTTTGAGCAGCCCTTTGGCTGGTGGCTCGATCAACAACGTTGCTTTGCACCTCAGCCTTGAGTCGCCCGCTGATGGCCGCGGCGATGACGATGCCCATAGCGGCTATAGCCGAGCGCAATACGAGCGCCTGGCGGAGCATGTGCTGATCTGGCAGTTGCGCTGGGGCATCCCCATGCGCCGGATCACCACCCATGCCGCGGTCGACCGCAGCCACAGCCGCCGCGATCCCCGCAGTTTTCGTTGGGAGAAGTTTGACCGCGCCTGGCTGCAGGCGGCCTCCAGCTGCGGCATCAGCGCCGAGGGTCCCTACGGCCTTGATGCCATGCCCCAGGTTTAGTCAACCAATACCGAGAGAGCCGCAAGCAGGATCAAGGTGGGCAGGGCTGCCAATTGAGAGGGGGTAATCGGCAGCCCCGAAGCCGCCAGGCCGCTGCTGGTTAGGCCCCCCAGCACGGTGCCCACGATCAACACCAGCAGCGTGAGGCCAACGCTGCGGAAAAACTTGCGGCTGCGGCGCTGCAGGTTGGCGATTGTGATCAGCGCAGCCACCGAGAGCAGCAGTTCCGGTGTTCCTGCTTGCTGGCCGACCAACAACAACACCACCAGCAAAAGGCCTTGGGCCGCCAAGGGCTGCCAAAGCTGCTCGCCTTCGGCGAGATTCAGCTCGGGCATGGCGATGGAGAGTTGCGGCTTGGGTAGTGCCGGTAGCGATGGCAAGCGCGGCAGCCCCCCGCCACTCAGCCCGCCAGAGCTGCTGCCGCCAGCTTCCTGTTTGGAGGCGGTGGCGGCAGCACCGGTGAGTTGCCCGAGCTGACGTTCTTTAAGGCTCTGCATCAGCAGCGCGTCGTAGGCCGCTTCCACCTGAGCGCGGGCCTTCATGTCGTCGGCTGCGAGTTCAGCCAACCGGGCCACTTTGGCGTTTTGCACCGCCTCGAAGCTGGCGCCTGGCTTGAGGCCTAAGCGCTCGTAGGGGTCGTTGCTATCGGAATTGGGGGGTGGCGGAGCCTGGGCCATGAACTTGGGCCTATTAAGGGAAAGCGTATCGGCGAACGACTCGTTCAGAACAGCGGCTGGCCCGGCTTGAAACCCATTGCCAAGAGATTTTGTTGCCGCTGTTGGGCTGCTTCGAAGCTCACCGTGAAGCGATGTTTGAGCAAGGGCATCTGCGGCGGCAGATGGGAACCCTCAACCCATTCCAATTGCTGTTGATCGGATGAGCGCACGCGCACGTAGTCGCAGCTGCCATCGCGATGGCTTTTGACCCACCACTGAATCAGCACGTTGAACCGTTCAGAGGCCAACATCCTGGCGAGAGAATCGCGCCAGCGTGGTTCCTTTAGAGACTGATTGGTTCGAGACCGCTAACAACTGGCGCGACGGAGGCGAGCTCCAGCTCGGGGTGATCTTCGATCAGTTGATTCAGGTTCCAATCGTTTTTGAACAGCAGCACTGGCCGGTCCCAGGCATCACGAACGGTTTTGCAGTTGAAGATGCGGCCCAACTTCTCGAGTTCACCCCAACCACCACTCACCCAGCGCGCCACGCTGAATCCCAGTGGTTCTAGCCGCGTTGGCACGCCGTATTCGTTCTCCAGCCGGTGTTGCACCACCTCCAGTTGCAGCTGGCCCACCGCCGCCAGGATCGGATCGCGCTTGCTCTGGTCGGTGTCATAGAGGATTTGAACGGCGCCTTCCTCCCGCAGTTCATTGACTCCTTTGCGGAAGTTTTTGAAGGCTGAGGGGTTGGGATTACGCAACCAGGCAAAGATCTCCGGGCTGAAGCAGGGGATGCCCTCGTATTCCACGCGCGGGCCGATGTAAAGGGTGTCGCCGATGGCAAACATGCCCGGGTTGTTGAGACCGATCACATCGCCCGGGTAGGCCTCTTCCACCACCTCCCGGT
>CAJWAH010000024.1 GCA_913020095.1 uncultured Synechococcus sp. | reverse complement strand
GGGTAACCCAGTAAGGTCACGGGAAGAACACCCGTTGATAGGCTCTACGTGGAAGCGCGGCAACGTGTGAAGCGGAGGAGTACTAATAGACCGAGGGCTTGACCATCACTTGGCCCTCCATGTGAGATTCTTTATTCCAGAGCTCAGTTCCTTGAACTGAGTACCCTATGCAGTTCTCAGGGTTCTTCCTGGGAATTTCTATCCTGGTGTTCATGGCGCAGTGGTCCCACACCGATCCATCTCGAACTCGGTTGTGAAACGCTGCAGCGGCGACGATAGTTGGGGGGTGGCCCCCCGTGAAAATAGCTCAATGCCAGGTAAAAATTTCCGTTATTTCATCAAAGCCATCCCGTGACGGGGTGGCTTTTTTTGTGTCTAATCGCATGAGCTTGCTTCAACGCGCCAGACATCAATTACAGCTTGCTTGTCAGGTGTGGAATCGCCATGGCTGTGTTGATCTGAGCGCGGCTTTTGCGTTCCATAGTCTCCAATCTTTTTTCCCTTTCTTGTTGGTGTGCCTGGGTGTTGGTGCACGTTTATTCGGGCAAGTTGATGGTGCGAGTGATCAATTATTGGCGGTAGCCGCTGGTGCTCTGCCGCCCGGTGGTTTGGAAGTGATGGAGGGAATCTTGCAGCGTTTGGTGAATCAAGGTCAGGTGGCTGAGCAAGTTGGTGGTTTGGTGCTGATTTTTAGTGCCAGTAATGCCACGTTGTCGTTGCAGCGCGGGGCGGATCGTCTTTGGTATGGATTGGGGTTGCCCGATGCTGGTGATCAATCTTGGCATTGGCATCTTCGCCGCTGGTCGTTTCAACGCCTCAAGGCCATTGGAGCTGCATTGCTGCTGACTTTGGTGCTGTTAATTAACCAAATCACCACGCCCTTTCGCCTGCTTTGGTCGTCGATGTGGTCGAGTTTGGGTTCGCTTTCCCCCTGGCTGCCGCAGCCCTGGGAGGTGCCTGCCCGCACCTTGATTTCTGTGTTTGGTAGTTGGTTGGGCGTGGTGATTGCCACGATGTTGCTGTTTTCTTATCTGCCCAGTCGCCGCCCCCGGCTTGATTTGCTGTGGCAAGGATCCCTGCTTGTGGCCACCGGGCTCACCCTGGTGAACCCTTTGCTAGGAAGGGCTTTGGTCTGGGCTGGCTCGCGCTTTTTGGCCTATGGCCTGGTGGGTGGAATTATTCTGCTCACGCTGTGGATTTGGTTGCTGGGCCTGATTTTGTATTTCGGGATGGCCTGGACTGTTGCATTAACGCAGCGCCGCCAGCCGCAGTTGTTGTTAGCCAATGATATTGAATCTGCTGAGGCTGATCTCTAGCCCGCAGTATCTGCGTTGATATCGAGAACCACAACATCGACCGGGTCAACGCGGCCATGCTCATCGAGAAAGCGTTTGTATTCCCGTGCGGTGTGCCGCATCGCTTCCCCGGCAGTTCGAATGAGCACGGCATTCAAACTTCCGCCCACCAACGCACCGGTGAGCGGAACCAAGCGCCCCAGGCCGAGCCAGCCGCGGCGCGCCAAATGGGTTACCAGCCGCTGCCCCACCAGCCGTTGCAGCATCTGGCTGGCTTCTCGCGATAGCTGAAGCAGCAACTGACGAGCGGCGCGCTCACCCAGGCGGCTGCCAATCAACCGCACCATTTCATTGACGCCCAAGCCCATGGCTGCTGCAAGCAGAATCGGCCGATGTTGTTCGTCGTCGAGCTCGACGCCAAACACCGTGAAAATCGCTGCCGAGAGCTCAATTTCGGCGTAGAGGAAATAGAGCAAATCCCCGCCGCCAGCCGGCAGGGTCAACACTCCGCCAAGCCCTGCCAGCGCTCCGGTGCCGGCGGTGCGCCACATGGCCCGGCGAATGGCATGCTCGACCATGCCATCACGGCCCAGTTCGGTGTGTTGCTCCAGCAATTGCCGGCCCCAGTGCACCCCTTGGCTTTGGGCGGTGCGTAGCCCTGCTGACACCACTGGCAGATCCAGCAGTTCTGCCATCAAATTGGGTGCTGGCCTGCTCCTAGCCATTGGCGTTGTCGAGTTGCTGCAGGTGGCGCTCCCGCATCAGCAAAAACAGCGGAGCACCGGCAGCAAAAGCAATCAGCATTGAAGCCAGTACAGGCCACTGCAGATGCCGCATCTGCAGCCTGCGCCCCTCCACGATCATCGCCATCACACCGGCGGTGGCCCCAATCACCAAATCCCAGCTCAGGGATTGCCCGGCAGCGGTGGCGCCGGCTTGGGCAATGAATTCACCGAGGGCAAAGCCGCCGTTCTCCTGGATGAATTGCCAGTTGGCCCGTTGCGTCAGCACCGTGCCGCTGATGGTCAGCAGCAGATAGATCAGTTGTCTGCCTTGGCTGCCGTTCATCCTTCCTCCTCTGACCAAGCACTCAGGCTGATGCCATCGGGATCAAGTTTTTGAATGTCCTGGCTCACCTGCTCCAGTTTTTGGCGGCAATGGTTCTCGAGTGCCACGGCTTGGGCGTACAGCTGGGGTAACTCCTCCAAGGGCAGAGTGTCTGATTGCAGCTGCGCTAAGGCCTGTTCAAGCTGCTCCTGCGCTTGGCTGTAGCTGAGGTCTTTGAGGCCTTGATCGGCTTGGCGCTTGGCTTTGGCTGCCATCAGCTCACCTCACTGGTTTCAGGTTGCCACGTCTGCACCGTTAACGACAGAACGCCCTGGTGTAATTGGGCTTCGACGGCATCGCCGGCGCTGAGTGTGCTGCCATCACGCAGCAGTTGGCCTTCGCTGCTGCGCAGCAAGCAGTACCCCCGTTGCAGCAAGCGTTGCGGCGAGAGCGCCGCGAGCAATTGCCTCTGGCTCTGCAACTGCCACTGCCGTTTCTCCAAGTTGCGCTGCAGCAGAGCGCGCCGTTGTTGTTGCCTCAGCTCTGGCTCCCACTGTCTTAATTCCCGCTCCAACCGCTGTTGGATGCTGCTGCGCCAATGGCGTCCGCGCTCCTCCAGCAGCCGTTGCTCCTGCTCGCGATCGGGCAGCAGCGCCACCATCGCGGCAGTGGGCGTGGCGGCCCGGTAGTCAGCGGCGAGATCAGCGATCGTCACATCGTCTTCGTGGCCGATGCCACTCACCACGGGCACCGGGCAGCGCAACAGGGCCCGGGCTAACTGTTCGCCGTCAAAGACGCTGAGGTCTTCGCGGCTGCCTCCGCCTCTGGCGAGCACCACCGCTTCAATGCCAAGACTTTGCCACTGGGTTTCCAGCTGATCAAACACCGCGCAGATCCGCTCCTCCACATCGCCTTGCACTGGGATCGGCACCACCCGCAAGTGGCAAGCGGGCCAGCGCTGTTTGGCGGTGCGCAGCAAATCGGCCAGGGCTGAGCTGGGAACGCTGGTAAGGATGGCAATGCAGCTTGGGCGCTGCGGCAGCGGTCGCCTCAGGGCTGGATCCAGCAAGCCTTCGCTCTCGAGCTGCTGCTTCACCTGCTCAAAGCGGCGCAGCACCGTCGACAGGCTGGGGCGGATGTCGAGGGCTTGCACGCTCAAGCTGGCGCGTGCACCCCAAAAATTCAGCTTGCCAACAACGCGAACACCGTCGCCATCGGTGGGGCGAAAGCTGAGCCGGGCCACCGTTGAGGCCCAGGCCACAGCTTGGATCGAGGCATCTCCATCGCTGAGGCTGAACCAGAGATGGCCTTTTTTCAGAACGGGCTTAATTACGGCGCCATCGACCAAAAAGCGAGGAGCAAAGCCCCGCTCCAGCAACACACCAATGGCTTCATTGAGCTCGCTAACGCTGTAAGCGGGCAGCTCCATTACTGGGTGAGCTTGCGGTAACAGAGCCACCACCACAGGCTCAGGGCGCCAGCGGCAACAAACAACACTTTCCCCCAGCTGGTGTCGATGCGGATCAGACCTACGAAGCTGAAGGCCAGGGCGCTGCTCAACAGGCGTGAGCCGTCGCGGCGATTGTCAACAAACAGCTTCACGCAGCAGGCAGAGCAATGCTCACCTTAAAAGGGCACAAAAAAAGGAGGGCCGAGGCCCCCCTTCTTTGATGACTTCTAGAAGCTTCAGCCGAGGCCCAGCTGGGACAGGATGCCCTGGCCGGTCAGCAGTTCGGTGCCCAGACCGATCACGAAACCCATCATGGCCAGGCGGCCATTCCAGGTTTCAGCGAAGTTCACGAAGCCGAAGCGGGTGGCGTTGGTTTCGGACATGGCTAAAAGGTGTTGTCTTTGCCAAGTGTAACGAATGATTGAGCTTTATTGAAAGTGCTGTACGTGACAAAAAGGTGTGATTGCTCGCCATTGACAGGTTTGCAGCTTGGGCCTACTGAGGCAGGGTTTGGCGGGGCCATTGATGCGGGCACAGTTTCAGGCGCAAGTCCAGACGCCCTTGCCCAGTGCCCCTGAGCTGGTGCTGGTCACCGATCTCGATGGCACCTTGCTGGCCGGCGAGCCAGCGGATCGTCGACGCCTCTATCGCTGGCTGAGTGCTTGCCGCGAGCAGGTGCTGCACATCTTTGCCACGGGCCGTGAACGCCGTTCGGTGGCTGAGCTGTTTCAGGCGCCTGAGCATGCTCTGCTCAGGCAGCCCCACCTGGTGATCAGTGATGTGGGCTGCACGGTGGCTTGCGGCGACAGCCTCGAGCTGGTGCCGTTGGTGGTGGATGACATCGAACGGCAGTGGCAACCCTTTGCCGAGCGGGTGTTGGCGCTCACGCAAGGGCAGCCGGGTTTGTCTCCGCAGCCCGTGTGTGTCGAGCGGCGCCACGCTTTTGATGCCGATCCAGAGCTGCTGGATCCGGAGTTGATGCAACGGCTGCGCCAGGAGGGGGTGGATTGTGTGTTCTCCGACGGTCGCTATCTCGATGTCCTCCCCCCAGGAGTGAACAAGGGCACCACGCTGCAGCGCGTGCTGGAGTTATTGGAAATGCAGCAGGTGCCTGTGGTCGTAGCCGGTGACACCCTCAATGACTTGGGTCTGTTTCAAACCGGTTATGCCGGTGTGATGGTGGGCAACGCCGAAGCTCCGCTGCTGGAGTGGCTGCCCCAATTGCCCAACACCTACCTGGCCAACGGCGCTGGTTGCAGCGGCATCCTCGAAGGCCTGGAGTATTTCGGCTTTGGCTCACTGCTCGCTCAAGGGGCGTCGTGAGCGACAGCGCCCAGTGGTTGGGCTTTACGGCAGCAGCCCTGACCACCAGCAGTTTCTTCCCGCAAGCCTTGAAAACCTTGCGCACCAATGAAACCGCAGGGATCTCGCTGCGGATGTATCTGCTCTTCACCTCAGGCGTCAGTGCCTGGGCGGTCTATGGATTGTGGGTTCAAGACTGGCCCGTTTTTTGGGCCAATGTTGTGACCTTGCTGCCAGCAGCAGCGGTCTTGGAGAGAAAAGTGAGGGCGAGCCTGTCTTCAGCCGGCGATCGACAACGCCAGGGCAAAAACCGCTGAGCTCAGGAGGCCCAAAGCGGCAAGGAGGCGAATTAAGCCCCCTCCAGCAGCGACGGAAAACATAAAGAGAACCTAAAGGTCGCAATGAATCCGTTGTAGCGCCTGTGTGTGGCTGGTGCCGTAGCTGTTCGCACCCCGTTTCAAATGGTTGGAATGCGCAACATTTCTGCGCCTCAGCGCACGTGGCGGGTGCCGTCCACTGGGTGGTACGCCTCGCCGGTGGTTTCTTCGTAAACAATCGCCGGGAGCCCTGTTTCAAACATGGTTTGCAGGGCTTCTTTGAGATAGGGGTTCCAGCCGCCGGTCGACACCTTGCCGTGCCGCACCGTCCAATCCCAGGTGCCTTGCAGATCACGGGGGATGCGTCCTTCGCGGTCGCGGCGGGCCACCAGATCCTGGGATTCCACGATGCCCACCAAGATGGGGTCTTTGCCGTAAGCCGGGGTCAGCGTGAGCTCCAGGCGCACGGGATCATCTTTGACCAGCTTCAGGCGAAAGCGAGGAGGCAGCTTGACGGCCTTAAGAACAGCGAGCACCACCCGGGTGCGTGGATCGGCTTGGCGAGCTCCTGCCTGCATCTGAACTGAGTTCCCTTGTCTTCCTAGCTTGCGTGATCATCGGACCCGTCGGCACTGGGCTCAGCCTCAAAGCGCACCGTTAGGAGTTCCTCTTCGGTGATTTGGCCGTTGGCATCCAAGAGTTCGGGGTGCACGTTGGCCGGCGGCTGCACCGATTTCTGTGCCGCACTAAAGCCGCGCCCCATCACCCGAAAGGCCTGCCAGAGCAGCAGCCCCAAGCAGGTGAGATAGAGCAGCGGGACTATTTGGGTCAAAAGGCCCTCACAACCGTTGATCAGTTATTTCATTGTGCGAGATCAGCCCGGTCACTGGCACAACCAGTCACATCTTGGTGCGTTGCCTGGCGGGCTTGAGCGGTCAACCGTCGATACGGTTTGACGAGTGTTTTTGCCGAATCCATGCGCCGCCAGCTGCCGCTGCTTGCCCTCTCCACGGCTTTGGTGATCGGAACGGCCATCCAGGCGCCAGCCAGGCCGCCGGTGCCCACCACCAACCGCCAATCGTTTGTGGCCGAGGCCGTGCGTCAAGCCGGACCAGCGGTGGTGCGTATCGACACCGAGCGCACCATCACCAGCGCCAGCGCTCCAGGCGGAATCCCGCCAGTGTTCTTGATGGATCCGTTGTTTCGTCAGTTCTTTGGTGGCTCCCCTGGGGCTATGCCAGCGCCACGGCCAAGCCAGCGCACCGAACGAGGTCAGGGCACCGGAGTGATCTTTGAGGCCGATGGCTTGATCCTCACCAATGCCCATGTGGTTGAGGGGGCCTCAAGGGTCACGGTGGGTTTGGTGGATGGCCGCACGATGGAAGGCTCGGTCATTGGTTCTGACCCCATTACAGACCTGGCCGTGGTTCGCGTGGCCGCCTCTGAGCCTCTGCCTGTGGCGCCGTTGGGCGATTCCGATGCGGTGGAGGTGGGGGACTGGGCCATCGCGGTGGGGAACCCCTTTGGTCTGGATAACACCGTCACCTTGGGGATCATCAGCAGCACCAACCGCAACGCCACCAAGCTCGGCATCACCGACAAGCGCCTGGATTTGATTCAGACCGATGCCGCGATCAATCCAGGCAATTCCGGGGGACCACTGCTGAATGCCGATGGTGAGGTGGTGGGGATTAATGCTTTGGTGCGCACCGGTCCTGGCGCTGGCTTGGGCTTCTCAATTCCGATCAACCGGGCGCGATCGATTGCTGATCAGCTGATCAGCAATGGCAAAGCCAGCCATGCCTTGGTTGGTTTGGCCCTCTCGGCTGAGCCCAAGGGGGTGCGGGTGAACTCCGTGATGCCCAATGGCCCTGCCGCTCGCGCTGGGGTTAGGCCGGGTGATTTGGTGCTGAGCGTTGGCGGCGAAGCGGTGCGTGATCCAGCGCAATTCTTGGCCCGCATGGAGCGTTCTGGTGTTGGCAAGCCTTTGAGCCTTGAGCTGCTGCGTGATGGCCAGCGCCGCACGCTGGAGGTGGTGCCGGTGGAGATGGCCAGCATGGCCAGTTGACCCAGAGTCCATGGTCCAGAGCGATCGCTGTCCGTTTGTCAAGGCCTACAGCTCAATTCGTCTCAGACTGAGACCCACTGATCCGGCGTTTGTGGCTCGTCAGCGACTCGCTCTAGCTCTATCCCTTCAGGGCAACCGCAGCTGGTTGGCGGCTCGCCGCGCCCAACTGTTGGACGAAGGGCGTCTGCTGGAGGCGGAGGCGTTGCTGCAGGAATTCCGTGGCTTGGGCCAGCCCGACCAGTTGCTGACCGTGCCGGCGCAGCTCGGTTGATCACTCCCAGGGGAGATCAGCCATGTCGTTGAGGTCGTCGTCGCGCACGTTTTCAAGCCGTTGCGCTGGATCCCAAAGGTCAAGCGGTCGCTCGCCCAGTTCCTGGTCGGCGTAACTGGAGGTTGCTGGCTCGTTCAAGACTGCCCGTGGTTCAACTCTGCTGACCACTCTGCTGGCTAAGCAGCCAGCGGGATGCGGCCCGTTGGCTTTGCCAGGCCTGCAGCAGCTGCTTGGCAATGCCGCGCACGGCGGTGGGATCCATTTCGGCGTCGATGGCGCGATTCATCCGTTCCAGCTCAAAGCGTTGGCCAAGGCTGAGGGCGGCGGCGGAATCCATGGCATCCGTTCAGGTGCCTTGAACCTTAAAAACTGTTTCAGATGCTTGCGTAGTAAGGGCTACATCTGCTGCTAGTCGGTTTCGGAACCATCACTGATGCGCAGATCTTCCACGCAACGGGTGACGCATTCGCCGTCATCCAAGGAGCATTCGGTGATGCATTGGAAATAGGTTTCAACGGCATCCCAGGTCTGCTCGTGCTCGCCTGCCCCGGGGATGTAAGAACGGCTCATCCGACAACCTCAATGCATTCCGTCAGCGTATGCACACCGAAAAGAGAGGTCCAGAAAGTTGAGTCTTCCTGCCTAAAAAGCTGTGAAGTTGTTTGTCGGCGCCCCCTTAGGTGGGGCGTTTGCGCCGGTTCTCGGCTTTGGCCTTTTGCTTGGCCCGGTTGGCGGTCCGCTTGGCTTCCCGCGCTTCGTCTTCTTCGGCTTGGCGCAGCAGAGCGGCTTCCTCTTCTTTCTTCTCCAGGTAGTAGGCGTAATCGCCCTGGTAGAGCACCAGCTCACCATCGCGCAGTTCCACGATGCGGTTGGCCACCCGGGCGATAAAGGTGCGGTCGTGGCTGACCAGCAGCGCGGCCCCCTCGTATTGCATCAGGGCGTCTTCCAGCATCTGTTTGGCTGGAATATCGAGGTGGTTGGTGGGCTCATCGAGCACCAGCAGATTGCAGGGTGTCAACAACATCAGTGCCAGGGCTAGGCGGGCTTTTTCGCCTCCGCTCAGCTGGCCCACTTGCTTGAACACCGCGTCATTGCTGAAGCAGAAGCTGCCCAACAGCGAGCGCACTTGCGTTTGGGTCCAATCGGGAACCGCCTCAAACAGCGTGTCGATCACGGTTTTCTCGAGATCCAAAGCCTCGGCTTGGTTCTGCTCGAAGTAGCCCGCCTCCACGTTGTGCTCCCCGAGGCGAGCCGATCCTTCACTGGGCTGCTCCAGCCCCATCACCAGCCGCAGCAGGGTGGATTTGCCGGCCCCATTGGGCCCAACAAAGGCAATACGGTCGCCCCGCTCCACTTCGAGGCTGGCCTCAAGAAACAGGATGTTGTCGTCGTAGTAGTGGGTGAGGTTGTCGATCAGCGCGATCTGACGACCTGAGCGCGGCGCCGGTGGAAATTGAAATTGCGGCCCCCCGATCGATTCCACTGGGGCATCAATGCGCTCCACCTTGTCGAGCAATTTCTCGCGGCTTTTGGCTTGTGTGGAGCGGGTCGCACTAGCCCGGAAGCGGTCGATGTAGGCCTGCTGCGCGGCGAGCTCTTTCTGCTGCCGATCAAAGGCCGACTGGCTGGCTTCCCGCTCTAGGGCTTTTTGCTCCAGGTGCTGGCTGTAGTTTCCGAGGTAGCTGCGGGAGATCCCGCGCTCGGTTTCAACGATTTGATTGCACACCCGATCGAGGAACGTGCGGTCGTGGCTGATCACCACCAGAGGCACATTGATCTCGGTGAGGTAGCCCTCCAGCCACTCAATCGTGGCCATGTCGAGGTGGTTGGTGGGCTCATCGAGCAGCAGCAGATCGGGCTCCTGCAGCAGGATCTTGCCCAGGGCGATCCGCATTTGCCAGCCGCCTGAATAGTCGCCAACGAGGCGCTCAGCCTTGGCTTCGTTGAAGCCGATCGTGGGCAGCAGCTTGTCGATGCGAGCATCCAGCTCATAGCCGTGCAGCCCCTCAAAGCGGGTCTGCAGTCGCCCCAATTCTTCGATCAGTTCCTGCAGGTGATCGGGGTCTTCCGCGGCTCGCTCGCTGGCCATCGCCTGCTCCACGTGCCCTTGGCGGTTGCGCACTTCGGCCGCCTCACCAAAGGCCTGAAACAGCTCTTCCCGCACCGTGCGGCGCACATCGACATCAAATTCCTGCTGCAGGAAGACGATGCGAGGGTCGCCCTGCCGCACCACTTGGCCGCTGCTGGGCTCCTCTAAGCCCGCAATGATCCGCAGTTGGGTTGATTTGCCGGCGCCATTGACGCCCACCAGACCGATGCGGTCTCCGCTTTTAACTTCCCAGGTGACGTCGCGAAGCACCTCCCCGGTGGGGTAGATCTTGCCAACGCGCTCCAGCCGCAGCACCCGGTCTTAAGCATGGGACCGGCAGGACCATACCAAGCGTGCGGCAGGTCAAACTGAAGGCTGTGCTGGCACCCGCACGGTGATGCTCAAGCGCTTGGAAGCGGTCATGGCCTTGGTGGTGACAGCCGGTCTGGCCGTTGTGAGCTACTGGCTGTTCTTCAGTTGGGCCCAAGGCGGAGGCAGCCGGCGAGAGCCGGTCATCACACCGGTTCCCCAGGAGCGCTCCGCCGACTCATAGGCCGCCACGGGCTTTGATCAGCCACTGCCGGGTTGCGTCGTCGGCACTGTCGTTGAGGTAGTCGCGGATCTCTTGACGGCTGACGCTCAGTCCTTTGGCTTCGGCAATGGCCACCAATTGATCCAAGGTGCCCTGGGGATCCTGCAGGGCCTGACGAAAGAGGGATCGGGTCAGCTGGGCATCGCTGCGCACGATGTCGTAGAGGGCTTGGGCCTGCTCAAAACCCATAGGGCAGAACGCTTTTTTTCAAGCTAGACCCGGCGCCCAAACATGCTGCTGACGTAACGGCGTGTGAGGTCGCGTTGTTGCACGCCCTGTTGCAGCAAAAAGCCGGCCAAGGCCGCCTGCATCAGGCGGTATTGATCCCACTGCGGATGGGCCTCGATGAACTGGCTCATGGCCTGGGCGAGGTTGCCGGGCAGGGGGGTCTGGAAGCTCACCACCTGTTCGCAGCTGGCGCCTTCCGTTTGTCCGACTGTGTGCTGGGTGGCGCTGGCAACGGCGGCGGAAAGCATGGAGGTGTTGTGCGCTGGGTGCACTAGTTCGCCACGAGATGACGCATTCGTCAAAGCGAGCCTGCTGACGCAGTCGCATGAATCCCACTGCTGAGATCGGCTGCTGCAACTGGCTTGACTTGCTTGCGCTCCGGCTTGGCTAACGCGCCCGGTGTATGGCGCAACACTGTCAAGTAAGAACAGGAACACATTGGGTGTTTCCCCAATGCAGCCGTTGCGGCCGGGCTTTGACGCGTTGGGTTGTGGAAAACCTTCGGCTTGGTTTGGGAAAAGTGCTCAACCCTGGGGAAAGCTAAAAGCGATTAGTTCTGCTGATCAGTGCTGAATTGGGTGCGGAATCTCAGGCCGCCCAGTCTTCGGAGATCTCCATGGCGGAGGCGTCCCGCATGGTGCGGGCATCGAGGCACAGCACCTTGCGCAACTTGGCGTAATTCCTTGCCATCGCTGGTCTGCCTTCGCGCGTGGCGCTGAATTCCGCCCGCTGCAACACGTGGTGGAGGTGGGTCAGCAGATAGGTGCTCATCACAGCGGAGACGAGCACATCGCTCTTGTCAGCGGATGCGGCCATGGCGGGGATTGCCGGTTCCATCAGCATACGCATGGATACTATCCGTGGCGATCTCAGTACACTTCTGGGTGTGACTGTGTGTGCCTAGGGCCGTGGCGACCCGTCAGACCTCCAGTAGTGGCCGCGCCAAGTCGCCGCGTATTCAGGTGGTGTTGCCAGAAGCGCTGCTCGAGCGCCTGGCGGTGGCAGCCGAACAGGACAGCCGCACGGTCAGCAACATGGCCAAGGTTTTGATTCAGCAAGGTCTCGATCGGTTGCAGGGCGGCGTGCGCCATCAACTCGAGCGTCAGCAGCAGGTGCAGCCCCGTCTGCGTCAGGGCCGGCTGCGGCGTATTCGCTTGCGCCGCGGCTGATTAGGGCTCAGCCACTTGCCCCAGCAGGCCCGCTCGCGCTCCTGTGATCGCTGGAGCGCTTCCCGGCAGTCCCAGCTGCCGCCACCAGGCCAGCAGGGCAAAGGCCAGGGCCTCGCGGTGTTGAGGGTTGAGCCCCAAGCTTTCAAAGCTGCGCACCCACAGGCCGCGGCAGCGTGATTGGAGCTGCTGCATCAGGGCTTGGTTGCGGCAGCCTCCTCCGGCCACCAGCATCTCCACCACCGCAGGCCCCCGCTGCAAATCAGCGGCCACCGCCGCTGCGCTCAAGGCCGCCAAGGTGGCCAGGGCATCGGCAGGGTTGATGCTCTCCCCCAGCTCCTGCAAGCGCCGCTGCAGATCAGGGCGGCCGAAGAGTTCGCGGCCGGTTGATTTGGGCGGCGGCTGTTGAAAGAACGGCTCTTGCAGCCAGCGCTGCACCACGGCTTCGTCCACCTGCCCTTGCAGCGCCCAGCGTCCGCCCTCATCAAAGTGGCTGTTGCCGCCGCTGAAGTGCTCGATCGCCAGATCCAGCAGGGTGTTGGCGGGTCCGCAGTCCCAGCCTTGAACGGGTTGCTGATCGCGGCTTTGCCCCGGTGGCAGCAGGGTCAGATTGGCGATCCCGCCCAAGTTCAGCAGGGCCCGCCAGCCGCCTTGGGCTGGATAGAGGGCGGCATCGGTCAGGGGCACCAGGGGCGCCCCTTGGCCGCCCCGCGCCAAATCAGCGCTGCGGAAGTCGCTCACCACTGTGCGCTGCAGCCTCTCGGCCAGCAAGCAGGCATCCAGCAATTGCCAGCTGGCGCCGCATTGGCCGGCGTGGGGCGGTTGATGCCAGAGGGTTTGTCCGTGGCAGCCCACCAGGCTGGCTTGCTTGTTGGGGTCGGCCGCGGCGGCGCAGGCCGCTTGGGCTTCGCTCACCGCTTGGCGCAGCTCAAGCCACTGCGCTGCCGACAACAAAACCCCCTGCCCCGCATCCAGCAAC
>CAJWAH010000023.1 GCA_913020095.1 uncultured Synechococcus sp. | reverse complement strand
GCGCTGTAGGGGTAGGAGCGGCTGCTGGTGAAGCCATCGAGTAACCAGTACTGGTGCTGCTCGGCCCGGTAGCCATCAACGGCTGGCACCCGGGTGGTGACGAGGTAGGGCTGGCTTTCAAAGGTGAGAAATGGGGCAATGGCATCGAGCCGCTCTTGCACCTGGCGTCGCAGCAGTAGCCGACTGTCCTGCCGCAGCGAACCACCAAACAGCAGCCGCGGTTCTCTCAAGTAGGCCGCAGCTAGGAGCCGCTGCAGCGGATGACCAATGGGGAGGCCCCCCTCACCGCTGTAGTGCGAATAGATGTTCTCTTCGCCATCGGGGTAGTTGAATTCGCGCACCTTGCTGGGTGCCACGGCATACAGCGACGGCGAGGCGCCGTAATAGAGCTCGGGTTTGCCAATCGGGAAGGCAGCAGCGGCCTGGGCTGTGGTGACATCCAGGTCGGGCAACCCCTGCACCACGCTGTTGCGCCCGAGATCTTTGACGAAGTACTCCGGCAGTCCGTCGGGGCCCCAGCTGTTGACCGGTGAGACGGTGAAGCCAAAACCATGGGTGAACACCAGGTGCTGGTTCAGCCAGGTGCGGGAGCTGGCGGGCAGCGCTGTGACATCAATTTCCCGGGCCGCCACCATCACCTGTTGCCGGCCTCGACTGAGGTCGTCGCTGAGTTGGTAGCGGTCAACGGCAGCAGACCAGAAGTCGTAGACCAGCCGCAATTGCTGCAGCTGGGCATTGGCTTCCAGCAACGGTTGGGTATCCCACAGGCGGATGTTGTCGATCGTGCCGGGGGACTGCTCCAGATCGGCGGCGGTGAGTTGTTGTTTGGGGTTGAGCGTGCGCACCCGCATCCGGTTGAGATCAAAGGCTTGCCGCGTGCCTCGGATCATGCGTTTGAGATAGGGGCGCTCCATCTGCAGCTCCCGCGGCTGCACCAGCAATTTCTGCACCAGGGGTGCGGCGATGACTTCCGCGATCGGAAGCAGCAGCGCTGTGATCGACACCGGCAACAGCAGGCGCCGCCGTTGCGGCAGTGGCAGCAGCAAGCTGAACAGCATCGTGAGCAGCACCAGGCTGAGCAGAAGCCGCAGCGGCAGCCGCAAGTGCAAATCCACCCAGCCAGCGCCAGCGACCACGCCATGGCTTTGCACCATCAGTTCAAACGGTGCCAGGGAGGCCATCAGTGCTGCCACCAGGGCCAGCACCGCCAGCTGCGGCCGCAGCACCGCTTGCTGTTGACGGTTGAAACCAGCGAAGCGCCAGTCGCTCAAGGTGTTGCCTTGGCTGAGGCATAACCAGAAGCAGGCGCTTAAGCCCACCAGGCCTTGGGCCATCAGCACGCTGAGCACCAACTGGAAGGCCGGTAGGCGCAGCACCGTGAAGCTGAGGTCAATGCCGGTGACCGGGTCGCCTTCGCCAAACGGCGATGCCAAGATCGCTGGCAACCAGAAGCTCCAGGCGCGAGCCAGGGCCGTTGCTGAGGCCAAGATCGACAGGCTCAGGCTGATTCTCAAGGTGGTCAGCGGCCACCGCAGCAGAAACACCAACAAGACCGCTGCAATGCCCAGCACCAGCGGCAGTGGCAGCGAGCCCAGCACCGGGAAGCTGCTCAAGACAATGCCGCTGAACGGCTCTTGCAGCAGCCCGAGGGCCTGCACAAACAAATAGGAGGTGGCCGTGCTCAGCAGGCCGAGGGCGACCACCAGTGAAACCAGTAAGCCCCAGCTGCGAAGCGGCATGAACATGCTTTCGCCCCGGTAGGCCGGGTCGCGGCGGCGCAGCTTCCAGCAGCGCTGCAACTGATTGAGTTGCACCGGGATGCCGATCCCTAGCACCAGCGCCAGGGCCAGAAATTGCAAGCCCCAGCGCTTGAGCACCACGGGCCCCAGTTCAAATTGTTGAAACCACTGCAGCTCAATCCACAAACGCGGCAGCACGACCAACACCATCGCCGCGGCGGCGATGGCCAGCAGCACAGCGGGGCGGCTCAAACGCTTCATGGGCAGAGGCTAGTCAGCACGTGCGATCTGGCATGATCAGATAATCCCGATAGTGAAGGTCGGGATTAATCAGGAGCTGCGCTTGGCGCTGCTACGGTTTCGGTCAACTGCTGCATCGGTGTGACCGCAACCCTGACATCGCAGACCTTCGCAGGCCTGCGCTGCAAAGAATGTGGCCATGCCTATGCGCCCGAAGCGCGTCACGTCTGTGAAGACGTCTGCTTTGGCCCCTTAGAAGTCGTTTACGACTACGACGCCATCCGTGCCCGCGTCAGCCGTGCCTCCATCGAGGCCGGCCCTACTTCGATTTGGCGTTACCGCGATTTCCTGCCCATCGAGGGTGAGCCGATTGATGTCGGCACTGGCTTCACCCCGTTGCTGCGCGCCAACCGTTTGGCTCGCCGCCTTGGTCTCAAGGAGCTTTACATCAAAAACGATGGGGTCAACATGCCCACCCTCTCGTTCAAAGACAGGGTGGTGAGCGTGGCCTTGACCCGGGCCCGGGAACTGGGCTTCTCCACGGTGAGCTGTGCCAGCACCGGCAACCTCGCCAACTCCACCGCCGCCATCGCTGCGCACGCGGGCATGGAGTGCTGCGTGTTCATCCCCGCTGATTTGGAAGCCGGAAAAATCCTGGGCACTTTGGTCTACAACCCCACCTTGATGGCGGTTCGCGGCAACTACGACCAGGTCAACCGTCTCTGCTCGGAGGTGGCGAACACCTATGGCTGGGGCTTCGTCAATATCAACCTGCGTCCCTATTACTCCGAGGGTTCCAAGACCCTGGGCTATGAGGTGGTCGAGCAGTTGGGCTGGCGCCTGCCGGATCACATCGTTGCGCCCCTCGCTTCTGGATCCCTCTTCACCAAGATCCGCAAGGGCTTTGATGAATTCATGAAGGTGGGCCTGGTGGAGGAAAAGCACGTGCGCTTCAGCGGTGCTCAGGCCGAGGGCTGCTCCCCGATCGCCCAGGCCTTCGCCGAAGGTCGCGACTTCATCACTCCGGTGAAGCCCAACACCATCGCCAAGTCCATTGCCATCGGTAACCCCGCTGATGGTCCCTATGCCCTGGATATCGCCAGCCGCACCGGCGGTTCGATCGCAGCGGTGAACGATGAGGAGATCATCGAGGGGATTCAGCTGTTGGCTGAAACCGAGGGCGTGTTCACCGAAACCGCTGGCGGCACCACCATTGCCGTGCTGAAAAAGCTGGTGGAGCAAGGCAAGATCGACCCCTCCGAAACCACCGTTGCCTACATCACCGGCAATGGCCTCAAGACCACTGAGGCGGTGGCTTCCGCCGTTGGTGAGCCGCTCACCATCGATCCCAAATTGGATGATTTCAATGCCGCCTGGGAGCGCGCCCAGTCATTGCAGCGCGCCACCTGGGACACCGTTGGCGTTTGAGTTGCGCCCTTTTCTCGACTGATTGTTTGCTGTTGCCATGACCGTTCAGGTTCTGATTCCCACTCCTCTGCAGAAGTTCACCGCTGATCAAGCCACCGTCAGCCTCGAGGCCACCAGCGTCGATGAGCTGATCAAGGCCCTCGATGGCACCTTCCCCGGCTTGGGCAATCGCCTGTGTGATGAGAACGGCAAGCTGCGTCGCTTCCTCAACGTCTACGTCAACAGCGAAGACATCCGCTTCCTCGACAACCAAGCCACCGCGTTAGCCGATGGTGATGAGGTCAGCATTGTTCCAGCTGTGGCTGGTGGTTGATCAGCCAGCGACAACAGCGGGCTGGCTTTGAGCAGCTTCAAAGCGTTCGACCCGCTCCCTGAATTCATCGCCACTGAGGGATTCCATCTCGATCAGGTTCGTCACCAGCTCATCCATGAGCTGCCGGCGGGGCTCCAGTAGCTGCACGGCGTGATCGAGTGCTTGGCGGGCGATTTGTTGCACCTGCTGATCAATCGCTTGCCCGGTGCTGGCGGAATAGTCGTGCTCAGGGCGCGTCCAATCGCGACCCAGGAACACTTCACCGCTATCGCTTTCGTAGGCCACTGGCCCCAGCACGGAGAACCCATAGCGGGTCACCATTTCCCGGGCGATCCGCGTCACCATCTGCAGGTCGCTGCTGGCTCCTTGGGTGACTTCTGAGGCCCCAAACACCACGAGCTCAGCGGCGCGCCCACCCATGGCCACCACCAGCCTGGCTTGCAGGTAAGCCCGGCTGATCAGGCCGCTGTCGAGAATTTCCTCGTCGGGGGTGGTGCGGGCAAAACCGCCGATGCCACCAGACCTAGGCAGGATCGTCAGTTTGTCGAGAGCATCGGCTGCCGGCAGCAAGGTGGTGATCAGGGCGTGGCCCACCTCGTGATAAGCGATCAAGCGTTTTTTGGCGCTGTCCTGCAGCGGCTTTGCCCCCATGCCGAGGGTGACGCGCTCCAGCGCATCGTGCATGGCTTGCTCATCGATGAACGTGCGTTCCCGGCGGGCCGTGAGGATGGCCGCCTCGTTGATCAAGTTGGCGAGATCTGCTCCGGAAAAGCCAGGCGTCCGCCGGGCCCAGAGTTCCATTGAGACCTCATCGCTCAAGGGGCGACTGCGGGCATGGACGCCAAGGATGGCTTCGCGGCCGCGGCGATCTGGCAGCTCCACCAGGATCTGGCGGTCGAAGCGACCCGGACGCAGCAGGGCCGTATCCAAGACATCGGCCCGGTTGGTGGCCGCCAGCATGATGATTCCGGAGTTCTCCTCGAATCCGTCCATCTCCGTGAGCAGCTGGTTGAGCGTTTGTTCGCGCTCGTCGTTGCCACCGCCGATGCCAGCCCCGCGTTGGCGACCAACGGCATCGATCTCATCGATGAAAATGATGCAGGGGGCCTTGGCTTTGGCCTGACGGAACAGATCGCGAACGCGGCTGGCACCCACCCCCACGAACATCTCGACAAATTCCGAGGCCGAGAGGGTGAAGAACGGCACCTCCGCTTCCCCGGCAATGGCCCTGGCTAGAAGTGTTTTGCCGGTTCCAGGAGGCCCAACCAAGAGCACGCCGCGGGGGATTCGGGCGCCCAGTGCCGTAAAGCGTTCCGGCTCTTTGAGGAAGGTGACCACCTCCTGCAGTTCTGTTTTGGCTTCGTCGATGCCAGCGACGTCGTCGAAGCGCACGTCCACCGCCCCTTCCGGTTGCACCCGCGCTTGGGTGCGGCCAAAGCCCAAAGCTTTCTGGGCCACGTTGGCGGAGCGCCGGAAGAGCAGCACCAAGAGCCCCAGCACCATCACAGCCAACAAGCCATTGACCAGCAGGCCGGTCATGGCGGCTTCCCCCTGGCTGTTACGCACATCGAGGGGCACGTTGTGGGCCTCGGCGGTGCGCAGCACTTCCTGGTCGTTCGGGAAAATATTGACCTTGGACGTCTTCCCGTCTTTGAACTGAACCTGCACCAGATCCTGTTTGGGCAGCAGCACCAACTGCTCCACTTGACCGGCGCGCATGGCTTCCAGCAGTTGGCTGTAACTCGGTGAGTCGCTCAAATCACCTATCGCCACTGCGTTGGCTCACTGCCCGGAGCTTAGCGATTGACGAAGGGACTCTCGAGAACAGACAATTTCTGTTTGCCGGCATTTGAGCAGCGATGGCCGTTCCCAAGAAGAAAACCTCCAAAGGGAAGCGCGACCAGCGTCATGCCCACTGGAAAGCCAAAGCCCGCGTGGCCGCACGCAAGGCCTTGTCGGCTGGTAAGGCCGTTCTCAGTGGCCGTGCCCAAGGTTTCGTTTACCCGATGCCTGAAGAGGACGGCGAGGCTGAATCCTGAGTTAACTGCCGATCTTGAACGCTTCTAGAACGATCAGGTAGAGAAACCCGATCCGGAAGTTGTCGATCGCAATCCAGGCCAATCCAGGCTGCTGGCCGGCGTAACGCTGGCGCAGCCGGATCAGGACTTCAAAAAACACCAGCAGTCCAAGGGCGCCCACGCTCTGCACCTTCAGCAGGCTGAGGTAAAGCGTGGTGACGTTGGCTGCTGTGTATCCGCCGGCAAACAGGGCGATCAGCGCCACGCTCTTGTCGCGCCAGCGTCTTGTGACCCAGCCGAGCAGCCGCTCGCCAACGCTGGTTTGCAGCTGATTAAACCGGGTGTTTTGCAGCGGCGGTTGGGTCATGGCAACAGGGCGCTGAGCTGCTTGAGGGTCACAGGCCCCTGGCCGAGATGCTCCACCACCAAAGCGGCCTCGGCAAGGGCTGTGGCGCCGCCGCTCCAGTTGTCTGTGGTGATCACCACCTCAAGCCCAGCGCCCTTGGCGGCGGCCAGGCCTTGGGGTGAATCCTCAATGGCCAAGACCTCGCAGGCCGGCAGCTTCAAGTGCCCCAGGGCGAGGCTGTAGGCCTCTGGATCCGGTTTTTTGCGTTGCACGTCGTCGCCGCAAATCCAGCCGGCAAAACAGGCCTCCAGCTCCGGTGTGTTGTGGAGCAGCGCTGCCACGGCAGCGCGCCCGCTGGTGGTGACGATCCATTGCTGCAGCCCAGCGGCTGCCGCGTCGCAGGCCAAGGCCAGCACGCCAGGACGCAGCGGGACGCTGCCCTGGCGCAGCAGATCTCTGTAGTGCTGTTGTTTGCTGCGGTGTAGCTCGGCGGCAAGGCCCTCATCGCGCTCACCCACCTCAGCCATCCAGGCCAGGATCCGCTCGCGTCCACCGCTGGTATGCAGCAGCCGCTGGTAGGTGCTGGTGTCCCAATGCCACGGCAGTCCTGCGGCGGCGAAGGCGGCATTGAAGGCTGGCCGATGACCCTGCTGCTCGGTGTCAGCCAAGGTGCCGTCCACGTCCCAGAGCAGGGCTTGCAGGCGGGGCATCATGCAGTGGAATTGCGCGAACCCTAGGCGGCTCCCATCAGCACCTCTTCGGCTCCCCATTGGCAGCTGCCGGCCCCGTTGCCGCCGCTGGCTCTCACCCAATCGCTGGCGCTGCCACCGGCTCTGGTGGCGGTGCTGCAGCGCCGTGGGGTGCAAAGCGAAGAGGAGCTGCAAAGCCTGTTGCAGCCCGATCCGGCGCCGGAGGCCAAGGCCCACTTCCCCGACCTTGAACTTGCGGTGCAGCGGTTGCTGCAGGCCTGCCGTGAAGGCCAAGCCTTGGCGGTCTGCGGCGATTACGACGCCGATGGCATGACCAGCACCGCCTTGTTGGTGGGGGTGCTGAGCCGTTTGGGGGCCAAACCGCAGGCGGCGATTCCCAGCCGGCAAAGCGAGGGCTATGGCCTCAATGCCGCCATGGTGGAGCGCCTGGCGGAGCAGGGCGTCAGGCTGCTGGTGACCGTCGATAACGGCATCAGCGCGCGAGAAGCCTTGGAGCGTGCTGATGCTTTGGGGTTGGAGGTGATCGTGACCGATCACCACACCATCCCGCCGCAGCGTCCACCGCTGTTGGCTTTGCTGCATCCAGCCCTCACGCCGCCCAGCTCGCCCTACCGCGGCTTGGCTGGTGTGGGCTTGGCCTACGTCTTGGCGGCTGCTGTGGCCGAGCGCCTGCGCAACCCCCAGGCGCTGCGCACAGCCCTGGATTTGTTTTGCATTGGCACCATCGCCGACATGGCGCCGCTCACGGGTGTGAATCGCCGCTGGCTGCAAGAGGGCCTGCCGCAGCTGAATCGTTCGCAGCTGCCGGGGCTGCGGGCCCTGGCGGAACTCGCCGGTCTGGAGGATCGCCCCATCGATAGCCAAGGGGTTGGCTTTCGCTTGGCTCCGCGCCTCAATGCGGTGGGTCGCTTGGCCGATCCCCAGCTCGCCGTTGAGCTGCTCACCACCGCCGATGCCGATCGCGCTCTGGAGCTGGCGGAACGCTGCGAACAGCTGAACCGGCAGCGGCGTGAGCTCTGTGATGGCATCGAAGCGGAGGCCAATGCGCTGGTGGAAGCCGATGGAGATCAGCGGCCTGCCTTCCTTTTATTGGCGCAAAACCATTGGCACCACGGCGTCATTGGCATCGTGGCTGCTCGCTTGGTGGAGCGCTGGGGGCTGCCGGTCGCCCTATTGGCTGGTGAGGGCGATGGCCGGTTGCGCTCGTCGGTGCGGGCCCCCGAGGGTTTTGCTGTCGATGCCGCCTTGCAGGCCTGCGCTGATCTGTTGGAGCGCTTTGGCGGTCACCCCGCCGCCGGCGGATTCACCGTGCAGGCCACCGAGGTGGCCGCCCTGCATGAGCGGCTCAATGGCTTGGCCAACGACTGGCTTGCGGGCCGGGAGCATGCCCTGGTGGTGCGCCCTGAAGCGCTACTGCCGCTCGAGCAAATCGACCGTGATTTTCTTCAGCAACTGCGGCGGTTGGAACCGTTTGGCGCTGCTAACCCCAGCCCACTTTTTTGGGCTCGTCACTGCAAGGTCAAACGGCAGCGCCTGCTGCGCGGCGGCCACCTCCTGCTGGAACTGGCTGTTCCGACGGGGTCATTGAGTGCGATTGCCTGGCGTTGGAGTGGCCCTGAACCCAGCAGCCCAACGCTCGATCTGGCCTTTCGCCTCAAGGAAGACCACTGGCAAGGGCAGCCCAGGCTGCAACTGGAATTGGAGGCCCTGCGCCCCTCCCTGCAGGAACGGGTCACCCTCTGGCGCCGGCAGCGCTGCTACCAGTGCGAACGCCAGGGCGATGCCTTGGTGATTCGCAATCCAGAGGGGCGCGAATTGCGTTGCCAGTGGCCCCAAACCCCTGGTGACAATTCCGACCCGGTCCAGTCCCACCCCGACACCGCTGAGCTGGTGCAGCATGCTGCTGTTGCTCTCGGCTTTGTTGCCTGATGTCTGTGGCCTCAGCACCGCGCAATTGGTTGCCGTTATTGCTGCCGTTGATGCTGCTGGGCCTTGTGATCGGGGTGATTTGCATCCCGCTCAACGAGATCGACAGCATTAGCGATCACGTCTTGACCGATGTGTTCGCCCTTGGCGAAGGGTTGGGTTGGTTCCTGTTGCTGCCACTGGTGGCGATGCCACTGGTGTTGCAGCTGCAGCAGCGCTGGCTCAGGCCTGGAGCTGGTTCGGGCATTCCTCAGGCGGATGCCTGCATCGAAGACCCTGAGCTCGCTCCCAAGTTGTTGGGCTTGCGGCCCCTGCTCTCGCGGCTGGTGCTCTGGTCGATTGCCGCTGGCTGCTTGCTGCCGATCGGCCGTGAAGGACCGGTTGTCTTTGTTGGCGCCAGCGCGGTTTGGCTGATGCGCCGCAGCCTCAAAGGCCCCCTGCGGGAGATTGGCATGCCTGTTCTGTTGGCCGCTGCCGGTGGCGCTGGCTTGGCTGCAGGCTTCAACACGCCGTTGGTAGCGATTCTGTTTTCAGCAGAAGATCTGCTGAAGCGCTTCAACTTGCCGCTGGTTTGGTCCTCGCTGCCGGTCGCCCTGCTGGCTTCCCTGGTGGCGGCCTATGGCGGGCAGCCCACGTTTGCTTACGGCGAGCTGCCGATGCTGGTGGAAGGCCCCATGCAGATGCTGTTGGCCCTGCCAGTTGGTGTGGCCTGCGGGTTGATCGGAGCGCTGTTCAGCTTTCTGCTGCTCACCTTCACCCGCAAGGTGGCGCCTCTGGCTGTTCGCTACCCGTTGCCGATGGGCCTGCTGCTGGGCGTGGGGATGGTGTTGATGGCCCTGGGGAACCCCCGGGTGTTGGGGGAAGGTTCCGCTGTTCTGCACGACATCATCAACAACGCTGGTGAGGTGCCGTTGTGGTCAGGCCTTGCCGTGATCGGCGAGCGGGTCTTGGGCCCAATTTTGGTGCTGGGTTCAGGCATCCCCGGTGGCTTGATCGACCCGGCCCTGGCCTTTGGTGGCGTGACCGGTGCCGTTGTGATGCCTTGGTTCAGCGGTCACACCGGCTTGATCGGCATGATTTGTGGCATGGCTGGTGGTCTGGCCGGGGCCACCCAACTGCCGATCTTTGCGGCGCTGTTCACCTTGAAGCTGACCGGCGCCTTGGATTGCGTCCCCGGCCTACTAGTCACCAGCGCCATGGCGGCCTACATCAGCCGCTGGTTGCAACCCAAGCCGATCTATCACGCCCTCACCGAGATGTTCCTCGGTAAGGACGATTTGCCAGAAGAACCGGAATTGCCGAAGGCGTAAGGCCTCAGAGGGCGCCGCGGCGGTAGAAAAGGATGAAGACCACAGCCGGACCAGCCAGGGCAATCAGAGCCAGGGCTGCGAAGTTGGCAATCAGGGAGAAATCGATGCCCATGGCGAGCGGCAGTGATGCAATCCCTGTGACTTTACGGGCTTTGCTGCCGAACTGGCCTGTGATGGCCCACAGGCTGTGATGGCCTGTCACAGCTGGCAGTGCATCAGTGGCTGTGGTGCCTGCTGCCGCCTCGATCCCGAACAGCGTGGCGAGGCCTTGGACGCCCTCAGCCCTGAGGAGAAAGCCCAGTATCTGGAGATGGTGGGGCCCGATGGCTGGTGCATTCACTACGACACCGGTGCCCGCTCCTGCCGGATCTACAGCGAGCGGCCGAACTTTTGCCGGGTCGACCAATTGGCTCAACGCTTTGAGGTGGCTGCCCAGCACCAGGATTCCTTCGCCATCGATTGCTGCCGCCAGCAAATCCGTGTCGAATACGGTGGGCGCAGCCTTGAAATGCGCCGATTTGAGCGGGCCATCCGAAACAACCAAGGTGGTGGAGGTTCCCCCTCAAGCCAGTAATCCTCAGCCCACTGGGCGTTGGGTGTTGTTTGTCTCCACCTTCACCACCGTGTTTCTGGCGGAGCTGGGCGATAAGACCCAATTGGCCACGCTGTTGTTGTCAGCCCAATCCGGCCGGCCCCTGCTGGTGTTTGTGGGCGCCGCGTTGGCTCTGGTGAGCACATCACTGGTGGGTGTGCTGTTGGGGCAATGGTTGTCGCGTCATGTGCCGCCGCGGCAGTTGGAGCGGTTGGCGGGCGGTTTGATGGTGATTTTGGGGGCGGCCATTGGTGGTCGTGCCCTGGTTCAGTTGCTGCCGAGCTGAGCGATGCCAACTCCTTTCTCCAGCGCTGATCTCGCCTTGGTGGGTTCCACCTTTTTGGCGGTGTTCTTAGCGGAACTCGGCGATAAAACCCAGCTGGCCACCGTGGCAATCAGCGGCACGAGCAAGTCCCCAGTGGTGGTGTTTGTCGCCAGTGCTTCGGCCCTGGTTTTGGCCAGCTTGATTGGGGCCTTGGCTGGTGGCTCGCTGGCCCAAGTGGTGCCAGCTGAGTTGTTGCAGCTTCTGGCGGCGGTGGGCTTCCTTGTGATTGGTGCTCGCCTGCTTTGGGCGGCCTCGGCTAGTGATGGCTCGCCCCATAACTAAACTGGGTTGTCAGGCTGACGCTCTACACCCCAGCCTGTGATGGCTCACGCATGAAATTTTCCGTCTCCGATCTGCTGGATCAGCTGCGGGGGGACGCGGTGCTGCCGCTGACAAATCTGGAGAAGAAGCTGGCCCTCAAAACCGCGGTTGAGAAGGCCCAACTGGAATTGGCCCTGCAAGCGCTCGCCAAGGTGGGCGTGATCGCCAGCGGGGAGGAGGGAATCAGTCGCGCGCCCAATGACGCCATCTTTGAAGCCCGGGTGCGCTCCTCCAGCAAAGGCTTCTGTTTTGCCTTGCGAGAAGACGGCGGTGAAGACGTTTATTTGAGGGATCACCAGCTCAACCATGCCTGGAATGGTGATCGGGTTCTGGTCAAAGTCACCCGCGAAGGGGGCAGGCGGCGATCTCCAGAGGGGGTGGTTCAGTGCATCCTCGAGCGGGCCAACACCACGGTCTTGGCCCAGGTGGAGCGCCAGGCTGAGCAGCTGGTGGCTGTCCCCCTCGACGACCGGCTGCATGCGGCCATTCAGCTTCCGGAAACGGACGCCGCCCACGCGGAAACCAGTGACACCGCCGTGGTGGAGGTCAGCCTCGACCGCTTCCCGGTGGGCCAGTTCCCGGCCCAGGGCCATGTGTCCCGTTCCCTCAAGGTTCAGGGTTCAGAAGCCGATGATTGTGAGCTGCTGTTGGCGCGCCATCGCCTCAACACCAGTGGCTTTAGCGGTCGTGCCAGCCTCAAAGTTCCAGCTGAATCAGGTCGTGACGATCTGACCGCGCTTCCCACCGTGCTCTTGCAGGGGTGGAGCGCCAAAGATGCACCACTGCTTCCTGCTGTCTCCCTGGAAGCTCTCGACGATGGTGCGCAACGGCTGTGGGTGCATACCCCGAGCGTGGCGGAACGCTTGGCCTTGGAATCACCCCTGGAGCGTTGGTTGCGTCAGCACGGCGAAGCCCTCAGCCTTGGCAGCAGCTGGATTTCGCTGCTGCCAGGAACACTCCACAAGGCGGCGGCCTTGGCGGCAGGAAAAAGCCAAGATGCCCTCTCGGTGGCCTTGGATCTCAGCGCCGATGGCACGCTGCAGCACTTCCGCTTCTGCCGCTCGCAGGTGCAAGTCGATGGGGTGCTCGACCGCAAAGGCTTGGCAGCTCTGCTGGCCCGCAAGCCCAAAGCCCGCACCACCCCCGCTGCCCTCAAGAGCCTGAAGGAACACCTGCCCCTGCTCGAGCAGCTTCAGGCGTTGGTGGAGCTGCTGCGCCAGCAACGGCTGGCCACCGGTGGCCTGGAATTGGATCTGCCTGTGCCTCCGCTGGAGCCCCTGGCGGAGCTGGCCTCGGGTCTGCCTGATCAACGCTGGCAGGGATGGTTGCCGGCCTGGTCGGTGGATCAACCCTTGCATTGGCTTCGGGAGCTGCTGCGCCCGGCTGAGCAGGCCCTTGGTCGCCACTTTGCGGCCCTGGAGCTGCCTGGCCTCTTCCTCACCCATGGGGCGCCTGATCCCGGCCAACTCAACGATCTGGTGAAGCTGGCAGTTGGCTTGGACATCCCGCTCGAGTTGGGCAGTGATGGCAATGCCCCGGCCGCCCAAGCCCTGGCTGCTGCGTTTGCCGGCACCGATCGCAGCCGGGTGCTGCAGCAGCAATTGCGCGAGGTCACCACGCCGGTGCAGCTCAGCGCTGAGCCTGGGGCCAATGCCTTGGCGGCTGAGGAGACGGCCTATGCCCCCTGGTGCTGCCCGTCGCT
>CAJWAH010000022.1 GCA_913020095.1 uncultured Synechococcus sp. | reverse complement strand
GCCGCTTCAGCTGCCAAGGACTCCAACGTCTCCGCCCGGCCGCTGAAAGGATCAAGGAGATGGCTATGGGGATCGACCAACACCGGCGCCAACAGCGCCGCAGGCGGGGCATCGCTGCACTGGGTGGCGCCATCAACCCCCGCTTCAGCCGCCTCACCCCAAGCCAACAGCGACTGGCCTTCCAATAGAGCCGAGGTGCGCTGCAAGGGAACGCCTGGCCCCTCCAGCAGCTGCACTCCCCGCAGAAGACGTTTCAAAGAGCCCCGGCCGCCGTGCGATCCAACACGCCTCCAAGATGGCTGGTGAGATTGAGGCTGGCCACTACGGCCTCTCCCTGAGCCCCAGCGCCGTAGTCGATCACGCTCACACCGCCATTGCCCTGTTTGACCGCCCAGATGTCGGCGGGACCAAGGCCGAGTAGATGGCAAAGGATCGTTTTATTGACCGCGTCGTGGGCCACCACCAGCGCCGTTTCCCCATCGCCGAGGCCCGCCACGATGCGGGCAAAGGCCTGCACCGAGCGGTCCCACACCTGCTGAATCGTTTCGCCTCCCTCGCCGGGCATTTCCACGGTGTGGGGAAGGCTCTGCCACGCATCCAATAAATCCGGCCAGCCGGCGCGAATCTCCTCCTCCAGGCATCCTTCCCAGGCTCCATGGCCGATCTCCACCAGCCCCGGGCAGCTGGTCATCGGCACTGGAGCGCCCTGCAACTTCAAAATCGCCTCAGCGGTCTGACGCGGACGCGACATGGAGCTGGTGTAAGCGCGATCGAGCGCCACCGTCTTGAGAAACTCGCCGGCCGCATGGGCCTGGGCATGGCCCTGCTCATTGAGGGGAATATCGATCTGGCCTTGAAAGCGCCCTTGCCGGTTCCAGTGGGTTTCGCCGTGGCGCACCAGCAGCACACGCGGACCTGAGCTGCGCTTGGGCAAGGCCTCACCGAGATGGGAGACGGTGTTCAGCGACTCAATTTGCACCTGTCCGCCAGGACGCAGGTTGAGCACCGACAGCGAGGCGTTGTTGATCCGGTAGCGATTGAAGTGCTCAGCCGGCAGACCTAGGGCCGCCAACAACAGGCAGCGCAAGATGCCGTTGTGGGCCACCACCAGCACGCTGTGGTCTTCCTCGGCGGGGAAGCGTTGCAGCAACTCCTGCCAAAAGGCTTCGGCCTGCTGCCGCAGTTCCCGCACGGGGTAATAGGAGCTGCCATCGGCGCGCTGCAGCTGCAGTTCGGCAGGCGCTTGCCGCCAGTTCAACTCCTGCTGGGGATCTTTTTGGGCCACCTCACCGCGGGCCAGGCCACTCCAAGGGGTGAGGTCGATCTCCAGCAACTGCTCAGTGCTGGTGGCCTTGAGGCCTTGGCCTTGCTCCTGCAGGGCGAGCTCAGCGGTCAACTGGGCGCGCTGCAGCGGCGAGCAAAACGCCGCGGTGAGCGGAATATCGCGCAGGGCACGGCCCACCTGACGGGCCTGCTCCTGGCCTGGATCGCTCAGCTTGGAGGCATCTTCGCGGCCTTGAATCCGGCCCTCCAAGTTGAAGCTGCTGAGGCCGTGCCGCACTAGCAAGATCCGCGTCGCCAAGGGCCCTGACTCAGTTCGGGGCGCATCGTACGCACCACCCTTGCGCTCACCAGTGACAATGCCTTGCAGTGACTGAGCCCCGGTGCCAAGCAGGGAACCAACCAGGCGATCGACCCCATGGCTGACCTTGCTGGCTTTGCTGAGCTTTGCGATCGCCGCCTTGATCTGGGGTGTGTCCTTGGCGCAAAGCGTCGAGCGTCCTTCTGTGGGCAATGCCCTTGAGCAACGTCAGCTGGAGCTCGAAGTGCTCGCCAGCCGTCAAGGCGATTCAGCCCAAGCGGCGGAAGAAAAGTTGCTGCAAGCCCTGCAACAAAGCCCCGAGGCCGGCAGTAGCGACAGCCTCATCGCTCAGGCCTTACTGGAGCAGAGCCTCGAACAAAACGAGCCATCACGCCGGCATCTGACAACGGTGCTGCAAAGCGGCCCTGCCGATCTGCAGCCCCTCGCCGCAGCCCTGCTTGAGCCCGAGAAGCAGGCAGACGCATTGCCCCCTCTGCCGCAACGTCCCCTCTACCGGCTCTTGAGCTGCGATGCCCTGGGCCGCCCCAGCCAGGACTGCGTGGCAGGCGACGTGATCGAGCAAGCCCAATGGCGGCTGAGCTTGCTCAACCTGCTGCCCCTCTCCGGTGTGCTGTTCGGAATCGTGCTGCTGCTGCAGCTGATCTGGCAGTCCTGGCGCGGTAACGCCAACCCGCCGCCACCGCTGCGCGGCCCGGAGCTGAATCTCACCGAGGTGGTGCTGATCATTGCTGGCGGTTTTGTTGTGCTCGGCGGGGTGGTGACACCCCTGCTGGCCCTACCAGCTCTTGGCGGCCTGCTGGCACCGTTGAGCCTGACCCCAGCCCTACGGGCCGCCACCGAGGTTTTGATCCTCTACAGCCTCTCCGCCCTACCGGCGGTGCTGGTGCTAGCCCTGTTGCTGCGCGGCCTACCGGCCGGCGAAGCCCGATGGCTGCAGTGGCGAGCGAGCTGGCTGAACTGGCCGCAAGCCGGGCGAGGTCTGCTGATGAGCTTGCCGGTCGTGGCCCTCAGCGGCTGGTTGGTGGAGCGCTTTTGGCCCAATGCAGGGGGCAGCAATCCCTTGCTGGAGGAAGTGCTCAATGGCCGCAGCAGCTTGGCTTTGCTGATGCTGGCCTTCACCGCCACCGTGCTGGCTCCTCTCTTTGAAGAGCTGCTCTTTCGCGGGGTATTGCTGCCGGTTGTGGGCGCCCGTTGGGGCATTGCCGCCGGCATCGGTGTCAGCGCCCTGGTGTTCGCCCTGGCCCACCTCAGCCTCAGCGAGGCCCCACCACTGCTGGCCCTTGGCATTGGCCTGGGTTGGTTGCGCTGGAGCAGTGGCCGTTTGCTGAGCACAGTGGTGATGCACGGCCTCTGGAACGGCCTCACCTTTTTCAACCTGGTGCTGCTGGGCAGTTGAGCCTTGCCGGGCCCAAATCCAGGTGGTTCACTGGCGTATTACGGCCTGGTGCGCTCGATGGTGGCTGTTCCCCTTCCAGAACAACGAAGGGTTAGTGGCTCAAGGCGCAGCCAGGTGGCGCAACGCAAAGTTCAGCGCCAAAAGCGTTCACTCGAACTGCTGCAAGGTGCGCTCTCAACGCACCGCATGGCGCGCCAAGCGCCGTGGCTGGCCAATCTTCATCGCATCACCGATGGCGCCTTGTTGGCCACCGGCGTTGCGGCCCTGGCCATGGCTGGTCTGACCCTGCACTGGCAAGGGCGCTGGGGCGGTGATTTCCGCCAGCTGCAACGGGCCCAAGCGCTTGAACACCGGCTCATGGAAAGCCAATCAGCCCTGGAGCAGCACTACCTGCGTCGCGCCAAACGTCCAGGAGCTCTGGTGGCCACCAGCAGCCAAGATCTGGTGTTCCTGCCCAGCCCACCACCTGTGGCGAGCGCGTCAGTCAAGCCATCACAGGGGCTGAAGCTCAACTGGATCGCGGCTGGTTACTGAGGGTGTCTCGAACGCGCGTGGCCAGTCGCAAACGCACAGGGCGGGTCCTGAAACTCCATCCTGTGCCCTCCAGTCGCTTGATCACGGTGGTGTTGCTGCTGTGCAGCGCCTTGGGCGGATTGGGTATGCGGCTGGCTTGGTTGCAGCTGGTGGCTGGCGAACAACTGGAAAGCCGCGCTCGCCAAGCCCAAACCGAACGCCGCATTCCGCTTGGTCGCCGCCGCACGATTGTGGATCGACAAGGCCGGCTCCTCGCCATCGATGAAGAGCGGGTGACGGTGTGGGCCCACCCGCGCTACTTCCGCTGGCCTGGCGATGAGCCAGAGCAACGGCGCAGCCCGCGCGAGGTGGCTGAAAAGCTGGCTCCGATCCTGGGCGTGAGTGCAGGCAGCCTCAGTGAGCGCATGGGCCAGCACCGCTCCGGCGTACGGCTGGCGAGCAACCTGGAGCCATCCACCGCAGCACGGCTCAAAGCGCTCAACATCGATGGCATTGATTTCGAGCACGGACCGCAAAGGATCTATCCCCAAGGCGACCTCTTCGCCAATGTGCTCGGGTTCCTCAACCTGGAGCGCTCCCCCCAAGCCGGGCTTGAACTGAGCCTGGATGAGAAATTGCGCAGCCAAGAGCTGAAGCTCGGCATCCGCCGCAGCGCGGATGGCACCCCCCTCCCCGATGGCATCGGCGCCGGCAGCATGCACCGCGATGACCTGCGGCTGCAGCTCACCCTCGACACGCGCCTGCAACGGGTGGCCCAGCTGGAGTTGCTGCGTCAAGTCGAGAAATGGAACGCCAAACGAGGGGCTGCCCTGGTGATGGATGCCCGCAACGGCGAGCTACTGGCGTTGGCCTCGGTTCCCACCTATGACCCCAACCGGTTTTGGAAGTTCAAGCCGGGCTTGTTTCGCGAATGGGCTGTGCAAGATCTCTATGAGCCCGGCTCCACCTTCAAGCCCATCAACCTGGCGATCGCGCTGCAAGCCAAAGCGCTCACTAGCAGCAGCACCATCGACGACCAGGGCTCCCTCACGATCAGCGGCTGGCCCATCCACAACCACGACAAAAAAGCTCACGGCCGCATTGATCTGGCCAAGGTTTTGCAGGTCTCCAGCAATGTCGGCATGGTTCAGGCCATGCAGCGGATGGATAGCCGCAACTACTGGCAGTGGCTCAACAAACTGGAGCTCAACAACGCCCCTGACACCGATCTGCCAGGTGCCGTCAGCGGCCAACTCAAATCGCTGGACACCTTCACGGCCAATGCGATCGAACCGGCTACGGCCTCTTTTGGTCAGGGCCTTGCCCTGACACCGCTGAAGCTGCTGCAACTGCACGGGATGCTCTCCAATGGCGGCCGTTTGGTCAGCCCCCACATCACCCGCGGCCTGCGCAGCGGCACCGAGCTGTCTGACTCCAGCCGCCTCAGCGGACGGCAACTGCTGGATCCAGCCGTCAGCCACCAGGTGCTGGCTTGGATGGAGAGCGTGGTGGAAGAGGGCAGTGGCCAGGTGGCGCGTATTCCGGGCTACCGCATTGGCGGCAAGACCGGCACTGCCCAAAAAGCCGCCAACGGCGTTTACATCCCTGGAGCCCTGATCACCAGCTTTGTGGCCCACCTGCCCGTGGACGATCCCCGCTTTGTGGTGCTGGTGGTGGTGGATGAGCCCCAAGGGGAGCATGTTTACGGCTCAACCGTGGCAGCGCCGGTGGCCCGCAGCATCATCGAAGCCCTGCTGGTGATTGAGCAGATTCCACCGTCTAAAGCAGTTGCTAAAGCCTTAAGGACAACTTGATCTGACCGCGTCTGTGATCGCTACGTTGACGACATCCGCATGCCCCTGCCGTGGCCAGTTTGCTTGAGCAGCTCTCCAGCATGACCGTCGTGGTAGCCGATACCGGCGACCTGCAGGCCATCAAGACGTTCACCCCGAGGGACGCCACCACCAACCCCTCGTTGATCCTGGCTGCCGCCCAGATCCCGGCCTACCAAAACCTGATCGATGAGACCCTGCGGGCCTCACGCGCGCTGATCGGCCCCACCGCCCCTGCAGAGCAGGTGGTCTCCGAGGCGCTCGATGAAATCTGCGTGACCTTCGGCAAAGAGATCCTCAAAATCGTGCCGGGCCGCGTATCGACCGAGGTGGATGCTCGCCTGAGCTACGACACCGAAGCCACCATCGCCAAGGCCCACAAGTTGATTGGGCTCTACAACGACGCAGGCATCAGCAACGACCATGTGCTGATCAAGATCGCCTCCACCTGGGAGGGGATCAAAGCCGCTGAACAGCTGGAACGCGAAGGCATTCACTGCAACTTGACCCTGCTGTTTGGTTTCGCCCAAGCCGCGGCCTGCGCCGAAGCCAAGGTGACCTTGATCTCACCTTTTGTTGGCAGGATCCTCGACTGGTACAAGAAGGACACCGGCCGCGACAGCTATCCAGGCCCCGAAGATCCCGGTGTGGTGTCGGTCACCAAGATCTTCAACTACTTCAAAAAGCACGGCTACACCACCGAGGTGATGGGTGCCAGCTTCCGCAACATCGACGAGATCATCGAGCTGGCCGGCTGCGACCTGCTGACCATCTCCCCCAAACTGCTTGACCAACTGCGCAAGCAAGAGGGCACCTTGGTGCGCAAGCTCGATGGCAGCAACCCCAGCAGCGAGCTGGACAAGCTGAGCATCGACGCCCAGCGCTTCGAGCAGATGATGGCCGAAGACCGCATGGCCCACGAGAAGCTGGCCGAAGGCATCCAGGGCTTCACCAAAGCCATCGAAACCCTCGAAGCTCAACTAGCCCATCGCCTCGCCGTGCTGGAAGGTGGTGCCGCCTTCGCCCATGCCGCCCAAGAGATCTTCCTGCTCAACGATCTCGATGGCGACGGCTGCATCTGCCGCGAGGAATGGCTCGGTAGCGACGCCGTCTTCGATGCCCTCGATGGCGACCACGACGGCAAGCTCTACCCCGAGGATGTGCGTGCCGGCCTCGGAGCAGCCCTAGCGGCTGTCCGCTGAGGCGCAGGGTTCCGGTTGCAGGGGCGCCAGCAGAGCCAAGCGGTTCTGCTGGAAGGGGCTGAAATTGTCATCGCTGGCCAGCAGCAGGGTGGGACGTCCATCCTCCAGTTGCGGTCCGGCGGTTAACGCCTCCCAGTTGTCGGGCTCTAGGCCAACATCGCTCAGATCCCAGCGCATCAAAGGAGCCACAGCTCGCTCTGGCTTCTGATCGAATGAAAGCGGCGGCAGCAAGCTGAGCCGGTTCCACCATTTGTTGGGCTCGGCGTAACCACGCCATAGGGCCAGCAATGGTGGCTGATCTCCAGCCTGAGCAGGCAGCAATGCGGTGAGCCCCCAATAGGGCTGGGCTTCTAAAGGCGCACTAACCAACAGCGGCGTTCCCAGGGGGGTGAATTGCATCTGCTGGCCCTGCTGCTTAGCCAGCAGCAGGCGCAATTGGCGCGATGAATCCTGTTGCAATGGAGCCTCCGCTGCGAGCACAAACCGCAGCCCCGGCAAGGCAACCAGGGCCTCGGGCCCTTTGTTGCGCCGCATGCCTTGACCCTGCTGTGGTTGCCACTCGGCGGGCAAGGGCCATTGCTGCTGGATGGCAAAGCCACCGGAGCTGAGCAGCTTCAGCTCGAACAGGGAGGCTGGTCGCTTTTGGGGGTTACGGGCTTCACTGGCCATCCAAAACCGCTGCGGCGTGCTGCCCGGTGCACGCACGAGCGCTTCACCATCCAGCTTCTGGCGGCCTTGCCCCTGCAACGGCTGGGGAGCCTGCGCCGATAGCAAGGGCTGGCGCACGCTTCCATCCCAGCGCAGCTCAAGGCTGTGGGTGCGCTTGGCATCGCTGAGCAGCCACAGGCGCCGCTGCGGCCAATCGAGCGCCATCCCAGAAAAACCACCCAAGCGCTGATCAGCGGCTGGGTTGGGCAAGCTCTGCTGCCAGATCAACTCCCATCCAGCCTCCAATGGGCAAGGGGCAAGAAGCGGAATCAACGTCCCGCCCCCAACAAGCCGCCGCCCAGCCGGCGGATCACCCGCTGAGCAATGTCGCCATAGCCCATCTCTCCACTCAGGATCTGAGCAATGCGCTGCGGCGCCGTGGGCCGTTTGATCCCCAGCTGATAGCCCACCTTGGGGAAGCGATAAAACACTTGGCCAATGCGGCGGCCCCAGCTCATCGATTCACCCCACTCGCGGCGCATGGTGCGGGTGTAGCCAGCCAAGGCCTGCTGCTCTCCAGAGAGATAAGCATCCAAAGCTTCCGCCGAGCGCAAGGCCGAGAGCAAAGCCGGGCGCAACCCCTCTGCCAAGAAGGGATCCGCCAGCGAGGCCGCATCGCCAACCGCCACGACACCGTCGCGGTGCAGTGGGTGGTGGCCATTCCAAACCCGCAGCGGCCAATGACGGCGCTCCCCTGCCTGGGGATCCAGGCCCAAGCTGGGCAGCAAAGCGGTGAGCACCTGGTCGTAGTCGGCCACGGTGCGGCCCAGAAACGTGCCAATGCCAACGCTGTAGCCGCCACTGCGGGGAAAGCACCAGCAGAAGCCGTGTTTGACCAAGCCAAACTCAAACCGCGCCGTTTGCGGCTCGCTCACCGCACCTTCTACCTCCAAGGCCAACGCCGCAGCCAAACGGGGCTTGGGATCAGCCACCCCCAGCTGGTTGACCAGATCACCGCGGGAGCCATGGGCCAACACCAGCGCGCGGGCCTGGAGGCGCTGCTCGCCAATGCACAGCTCCCAGCCATCGCCATGGCGGCTGACCTCGGTGACGGCTTGGCCCTCCAAGCGTTCCGCGCCAGCGGCAGCAGCCTGATCAGCCAAGTAGCCATCGAGCACATCACGGCGCACGATCCAAAAGGGTGATTCACCGGGAAGATCGGCAATCACCGGATCCTCCAAACACCAGGTGAATCGCACCCGATCAATCACCCGATCCACCGCCGGGGTGAGGTCGCAAGGGAACCACTGCTGAACCGAGGCCGCCATGCCTCCGCCACAGGGTTTGGAGCGCGGCAAGGCGCGCTCATCGATCAAGACAACCGAGCGTCCACGCAGGGCGAGTTGGTAGGCCGTTGCCGCCCCAGCGGCACCAGCACCCACCACAGCAACATCGAAACTCACACCTTGAGGATGTCGGCTTCTTTGTCAGCCAGCAGTTTCTCCAGATCGGCGATGAACTTGTCGGTCACCTTTTGAACCTTGTCCTGCTCATCACGGCTGAGATCTTCCGAGAGCTCACCGTCTTTTTCGCGTTTTTTGATCTGATCAATCGCATCGCGGCGCACATTGCGCAGGGCCACCTTGCCCTCTTCTGCGTATTTGGAGGCGATCTTGCAGAGCTCCTTGCGGCGTTCCTCGGTGAGGGGAGGAATGTTGATGCGAATCAACTTGCCGTCGTTGTTGGGGGTCAGGCCCAGATCGCTCATGCCAATCGCCTTCTCGATCAAGGCCATCGAGCCCATGTCAAAGGGTTGGATCTGAATCGTTTGGGAATCGGGCGCTGAAATCGTGGCCAGGGATTTCAGGGGCGTATCGGCGCCGTAGTACTCCACCATCACCTTGTCGAGCAGGGAGGTGTTGGCCCGGCCGGTGCGAATGGTGTTGAAGTTGCGCTGGGTGGCTTCCAGCGACTTGGTCATGCTGGCTTCAAGATCCATGGTCAAGCAGCGGATGTAATACGGGTCCCGATCGGTTCACCGGCAACGGCCCGGGCAATGTTGCCGGACCCAAACAGATCAAACACCACGATGGGGATGGTGTTGTCTTTGCACAAGGCAATGGCGGTGGCATCCATGACGCCCAGCTCATTGGCCAAGACGTCTTGGAAGGTGAGGTGCTCGTAGCGCACCGCATCAGCAAAGCGCACCGGATCTTTGTCGTAGACGCCATCCACCTTGGTCGCCTTGAGCACCACATGGGCGTTGATCTCAGCAGCACGCAACGCTGCGGTGGTGTCGGTGGTGAAAAAGGGATTGCCGCAGCCGGCACCAAAGATCACCACACGCCCTTTCTCGAGATGCCGCATCGCTTTGCGGCGGATGTAAGGCTCCGCCACCTCCTGCATGGCGATGGCGCTTTGCACCCGGGTGGGAACACCGGCCCGCTCCAAGCCGTCTTGCAAGGTGATCGCATTCATCACCGTGGCCAACATGCCGACGTAATCGGCGGTGGCCCGCTCCATGCCAGCGGCTGATCCCTTCAGCCCGCGGAAGATGTTGCCGCCTCCCACAACGATGGCGAGTTGGGTGCCCTTGGCGACCACCTCGGCCACATCTTTGGCAATCGCGCTAACGATGGCGGGATCAATGCCGTAACCCTGCTCACCCATTAGGGCTTCGCCGCTGAGTTTGAGCAGAACCCTTTGGTAAGCCATCGCTGAAGTCTGTCCGGCGAACAGTAGCAAGCGCCTTCAGCCCAGGCCGGGGGTTGCAACAGTCAGTGCCGCTCGCTTGCATGGACCAACTGGGATCACCCGATGGGAGATGGGAGCCGCAGCGGCCTGATGGCCCGCCTCACCCTCTCAGCCGTGGCGGATGCCACGCAAGACAGCTCTGGCTGGAGTCAACCGGAAGTGCACCGGGCTCTGCTGGTGAGCGGCCTGTCGGTGCTCACCTCCGCCACCTGGCTGCTGCGGCGCGATCTCAACGGAGAGAGCGCCTGAGCGGCTTAAAACTCAATTCCCAATTGCGCCTTGACGCCCTGCTCGCGGAAGGGGTGTTTGACCAGGCTCATCTCGGTCACCAAGTCGGCCCGCTCGATCAGCGCTTGGGGTGCACCGCGGCCTGTGAGCACCACATGGGTGAGCTCGGGCCGCTCATCCACCCCAGCGAGAACGTCCTCCACCGGCAAATAGCCCAACTTGAGGGCCACATTGATCTCATCGAGCAGCACCAGCTGAACGGCTGGATCGCGCAAATACACAAGCGACTGCTGCCAGGCCTCAGCCACGAGTTGACGATCGCGTTCACGATCCTGGGTTTCCCAGGTGAAGCCTTCACCGAGGGCATGCCACTGCAGCTGGTCTCCAAAGCTCTGCAACGCCTTGGCCTCCCCCGGCTGCCAGGCCCCTTTGATGAATTGCACCACAGCCACACGGCCGCCATGGCCAAGGGTGCGCAGGGCCAAACCCAGCGCTGCGGTGGTTTTGCCTTTGCCTTGGCCGGTGTTCACCAGCACAAGGCCTTTTTCGATCGAGCGCTCACCAACCCGTTGGGCCTGCACCTGTTTGCGCCGCTCCATGCGTTGGCGATAGGCGGCATCGTCTTTTTCAGGGGCCAGCTCACCCCCCATGCCGAGGGCTGCCGCGGTGGCATCCAGGTTGCTGTTGGCAGGGGGTGTGCTCATGGCCTCTGGGCTGTGATGCGTTGCAAAGCCTGACCCGCCAGGAGCTCTTGCTCCACAGCGATGAAGCCCAACGCATCGAGTTGGGCGGGCAGGTTGTCCTCCAGCATGGCAATGGCCGTGTGGGTCTCAAAGAGGGCACAAAACAGCTGCTGCGGCAGCTGCAGCCAGGGGCCAGCCGGATGCAAATCCACCAGCACCAACCAACCGCCCGGCATCAACAGACGCAGGCAGCTGCGCAGCACCTGCTCGCGCTCAGGGCGGGAGAACTCATGCAGCGCGACGCTGAGCTGAATCGCAGCGAAATGACCGTCTGGCAGCGGCGGATCTTCAGCTAGGCCCTGAACCCTCTTGAGCGCGGGGTAGCGCTGGGCGGCCAAATCCAAGGCCCGCGGCGCGATGTCCAAGCCCGTGACCGCAAAACCGGCCTGCAACCAAGGGGCCGCCGCTTCGCCGCTGCCGCAGCACAGATCCAAAACAGCAGCACCCGGCACCAAGCGCTGCTTGAGGCCCTCCAGCCCCAGGGCCCGCAATCGAGCCACACCACCAACACTGAGGGAGCTGATGGCCGTAACGCTGTCGTAGATCCAGCGATGCCGGTAGGCCAGGGGCCTCAGAAAGCTTGCCATCGCTAATTAGGCGCCACGCCGCGCCAAGGCGGCATCAACGGCCTGCTGCTGATCCCGGCGGGTAATCCAGTGGTGATAGGTGCGGGTGTGAATGGCCACCGAGTGCCCCATCATTCGGGCTGCCACGGTATCGGGCAAACCCATGTGGATGGTGCGCAGGGCCCAAGCATGGCGAAGGTCATAGGGCGTTAGCGGCAGCTGATAGCGGCGAAACTGCTCCGCAACGCGGCGTCCCACCTGCTGCAGGGTTGTCGTCCTGAGATCGGTGCAAATCGGCGGCAGCAGGGCCCGCTGCCGGGCCAACGGGCGCAGGGCGAAGTGATCCACCCACTCCGGCAAAAACGGCCAAACCTGGTGCTCACCGGTCTTGGTGGTCGGCAGCACCCGCACCACACCGTCTTGGCCGGCATCCAACCCAGAAAAATCGGTGAAAAACACCTCATGGTTCCGCAGCCCGTAGGTGGCCATCAGGCCAAACACCAGGCGCCAGCCGGGATTGGGAATGGCCTCCACCACCTCCAGGATCTGCCCATCACTGGGCAACTGCCGAAAACGGGCCTGATGCAGGCCATAGCCCGCAGCCCGTTCATTCCAATCGGCTGGAAGCTGCAACTGCTCTTGCCTGGCGAGCAGCGAGAGCACCAGGCCGCACTGCTGCCGCGAGCGGCTGGCCAGGGGGTAACTCTCCAGCACCTGCTCGAGCAGGGGCACCGACAAACGGCTCTGGCCTTGGGCCGCTAACCGCCTGAGATAGGGGCGATAGGCGGAGGTCCAGGTGCTGCGGCTACCAGCGGGCTGGCGACGCCGGCGTGGATCGCTGTGGAACTGCGTTTCAAAGCGATGCAGGGCTCCATCAAGACCCGCCGCCTTCTTGATCGGGCTGATCTGCTCCGCGCCCTGGGGCCACTGAAAAGTGTTGGTCTGCACCTGCTGATGCACCTGGTGCAGCTGCTGCAAGGCCGCCGCCAAACCATCGGAGGTGGCCGGAAGCCCCAAGCTGAGGCGCTGCACCTGCAACCCCGGTTGGCCGTCACGCCGGGGCAGCGGTCCCCGCAGCCCCAGCCGCTCGCCGCGTTGCTCAAGCCGTAAGCGCACTCCGGCACTGCGCAAGCCGCTATTGAGCTGTTCGAGGCTCTCGGCCGGCAGGGCTGACATGACCGGAACGTAACGACCGAAATCGAAGAAAACCAGGGCCTGGTTAGGCTCTCTGCCATCGCTGAGGTCAGCCCCTTGTCCCGAGTCGGAATCGTCCTCCTCAACCTCGGGGGGCCAGAACGAATCCAGGACGTTGGCCCGTTCCTTTACAACCTGTTTGCCGATCCCGAGATCATCCGGCTGCCGATTCCGGCCCTGCAGAAGCCGTTGGCCTGGTTGATCAGCACCCTGCGCAGCAATAAATCCCAAGAGGCCTACCGCTCCATCGGTGGCGGTTCACCGCTCCGCCGGATCACCGACCAACAGGCGCGCGAACTACAAAGTCTTCTGAGGCAGCGGGAGGTGGATGCCACCACCTATGTGGCCATGCGCTACTGGC
>CAJWAH010000021.1 GCA_913020095.1 uncultured Synechococcus sp. | reverse complement strand
CTTCTCACCACTGCGGTTCAACCCGTTGCCAGCCTGCTTTCACGCGATTGCGCCATAGCTCGCGGGCTTGGCTGAGTGTGAGTTGGCGCCTTGACTTCAGCAGGGGTGGTTCGTGGAGCAGGAGGTGCCGGCCAAGATCCACCGCCATCGGCCTGGCACCACCGTCGCGCTCGAGCTCTGGGTTGGGCCAGAACCGCTCGATCCATGGGCCGTTGGGTTGCTTTAGCCAGGCTTCCTGCATGACTGCAGAATAGTACAGGTGTACTGAAGCGCGGGCAATAAAAAGGACGGCCTCCCACAGCCGCCCCATGCTCGACGCGCCGCCACTCCCATGGCGGCCATTCAAGGGTTATGTATCGGCTTGAACCTTTTTGTCGCGGTCGCCACAGAGCCTGCGTGGGACTGGCCACACACCCTGCTTCTAGTGCTGGCCTTATGGCCAGATCAATTGCGCTGGAATGGTGGAAAGGTTTGAAGGGGCCTTCCAGCCCCAGTGGGTCAATTGGGTGATAAGGCTGACCTCACCCCATCTCCCTTACTTGGGTCAGGCAGCAACAGGGGCTGCTTGACGGGAGAAACGAACGATGTTGTTCGCAGTTACGGGTTTGCTCTTACCGAGCAGGTTTCAGTCACCCTCCTTATGCCCCGTCGAAACCATTGCAGCCCCGCGATGGGGAGAAATGGAGCTGAGCGGAATCGAACCGCTGTCCGAAACACTGGTGTGAGCCACCTAGTCCGGAAGGACCGGACTCCTTCATTGTGGCAGCAGTGCCCGCTGCCATGCAGGACCAACTCTGGGATGTGATTGCCGTTGTGCCCGCCTCGCTCGAGGCAGAAGCTGCGGCCGAGCTTGAGGCTTTCGGTGCCCAATCACTGCAGACGCTGCGCCGCGCCGTGCGCTGCCGCATGGATCGAGCGGGCTTCTATCGCGCCCATTTGCAGGCCCGCTTGCCTTTTCAGCTGTTGCGGTTGCTGGCCAGCTTCCCTTGCGCCAGCCGCGCTCAGCTCTATGGCGGGGTGCAGCAAGCGGCGGATTGGCAGGGTTGGTTGCCGCCGCAGCTCAGCTTCCGCGTTGAGGCCAGCGGCAGAGCTGGAGAGCTCAACCACAGCCATTTCACGGCTTTGGAGGTCAAAAATGCCCTGGTGGATTGGCAGCGCCAGCACTGCGGCCAGCGCTCCGATGTGGATCTCGAGGAGCCAGATCGGGTTTTTCACCTGCATCTCGGCCAAAGCCCCCAGGGGCCCATGGCGTCGTTGTACGTGGCCGGCAGTTCCAGCAGCCTGCATCGCCGCGGCTACCGCGCGGCCATGGGCCGGGCGCCTTTAAAGGAAAACCTGGCTGCGGGGTTGATGGCGATCACCGGCTGGGATGGCAGCGTGCCGCTGGTGGACCCCTTCTGCGGTTCGGCCACGTTGTTGATCGAGGCCGTCTCGCGCGTGCTGCAGCGTCCGCCGGGCCTATTGCCGGGTGCTGCTTTGGCGCCAGCCCATCACGCCCAGGCGCGCCGCTTCAGCTGTTTGCAATGGCCTGATGCTGATTTGGGCCTGTGGCGCTCGCTAGTGGTGGCCTCCGCTGAGCAGGCTTTGGCTGGTTCGCAGCAACCCATAGCCCCGGTGATCGGCCTGGAGCAGGACCCTGAGGTGCTGGAGCAAGCCCGCAGCAATGTGGCCGCGGCAGGCCTGGAGGCCTGGATCGATCTACGCCAAGGCGATGGTTGTGAGCTGATGCCTCCGCCTGGCCCTGGGGTGCTGGTCTGCAATCCCCCCTATGGCGAGCGTCTGGGCGATGAGCAGGCGCTCGATGCCCTCTATCACCGCTTTGGCCGGCAGCTCAAGGACCACTGCAGTGGTTGGAGTTTGTGGTTGCTGAGCGGCAACGCCAAGCTCACCCGCGCTCTGGGCATGAAGGCCAGCCGGCGCGTGCCGGTGAGCAATGGCGGCATTGACTGCCGCTGGCTCCACTACGAGATTCGCTAGCGCCCCAGCAGGGTGCGGGTGGTGCGGCTGATGCCTGCGGCTGTCTCGGGCAGGTAAGGGCCCTTCAGCAGTTGCCCGCCAATGCGCAGCAGCAGCCCGGCCAGCACCAGGTCGATGGCGCCCACCACCAAAAAAGCGGTTAGCCAATCGAGGGCAGCGCCCTCCACCAAAACGATCACCAAAGCGGCATGGGCCACCAGCAGCGCTCCGGTGAGCAACACCAAGGCGGTGCCCATGAGCAAGGCGCCAACGATGAGGCGCCGCTTTTCGCGGTCCACCTCCTTGAGGGCGATGCGGACATGCAGGTCCATCACCGACACCACCAGGGAGGCCAGCTTTCCGGTGGCGCCGCGGGGCGATTGGGATTCCATGCTGATCAGCGCCGGCGACCGCCGCTCAGGATTAGGCCAGCCAACAGGCCAACTCCAGCGGCAATGCCTACCGCCAGCAGCGGCCGCTCGCGCACCGGCGATTCAATTTTTGGCCTCAGGTTGGCGTTGAGGTCATCAAGCAACCGTTCCAGTTGCTCTTCCAGTGGCTGCAGGCTGTCGCCGAGCTTGCGGGTTTGCTCGCCGGCCACATCCATAAATTCGAGCAGCTGCTCTTGCACCACCGCGCTGGTTCGACCGGTTTGTGCGGCGATCACCGCCACCACCTCATCGAAGCTGCCGCGGGTGTTGGTGAGGGCCTCATGGGCGACCTGGGGCCAGCGCTCTTGAATCTCCGGCAGCAGTTCGGTGAAGCGTTCACGGAACCGTTCGCCCACCTGGGTTAGCCCTGAGCTCGCCATCAATCTCTTGGCTCTTTCCCGCAAGGTATCGAGCCAACGGGCGGTTGGCAGCGCGGCCTGTTCTCTCTTGTGCTCTTAAACACCTCGGCTAACTTCAGCCAATCTCACTCCTGACCGAAAGGTCGCTGTCCTGTTGGTCTTTATCGATCAGGTCAGCCTTACGCATTTCAAGTCCTTCGGGGGGAGCGTCACGATCCCCCTGGAGCCTGGTTTCACGGTGGTGACTGGGCCCAACGGCTCAGGCAAAAGCAACATCCTTGATGGCATCCTCTTTTGCCTCGGGTTGGCCAGTAGCCGCGGCATGCGCGCTGAGCGCCTGCCGGACCTGATCAATAACAACGCCCTCAAACAGGGAAAAGCGTCTGAAGCGTCGGTGTCGGTGCGCTTCGATCTGCGCGGCTGGCAGCCCGACACGGCCGAAGAGGGTCTTGAAGCCCCCGAAGAAGGCCCCTGGATCAAAGCTGGCCAAACCGAATGGACCGTCACTCGCCGGCTGCGGGTGGCTCCAGGCGGCACCTACAGCACCAGCTACAGCGCCGATGGCGTGCCCTGCAACCTGCAGCAGCTGCAAACCCAGCTGCGCCGCCTACGTCTGGATCCCGATGGCAGCAATGTCGTGATGCAGGGGGATGTCACCCGCATCGTTTCGATGAGCGCCCGCGATCGCCGCGGAATCATCGATGAGCTGGCTGGTGTGGCGCTGTTTGACAGCCGCATTGAGCAAAGCCGCCGCAAGCTTGATGACGTGCAGGAGCGCGAAGAGCGCTGCCGCATCGTTGAAGGCGAGCTGGAAACCTCCCGCACGCGCCTGGAGCGCGATTGCCAGCGGGCCCGGCTGTATCAGGATTTGCGCCAAAAGGTCCAGCTCGGTCGCCAGCAAGAGCAGGTGCTGCAGGTGGAGCAGAACCGCAACCAGCTCGAGCAGCTGGCGCAGAACAGCGAGCAACTCAGCGGGCGGCGCGAATCGGAACAGCAGGCCCTGATCCAAGGCCAAGAGCAACTCAAAGCTGCTGCGGAGGAACTGGCCGGGCTCCAAGAGGCTGTCAAAAGCCTTGGCGAAGACCAGCTGATTGCTGTGCAAGGCCAGTTGGCTGAGCTGGAAGCTGCGGGCCGCGAGTTGCAGCGCCGCGCTGAGCGCCATCAACAGCAGGCCTCGGAGTTGCAGCAGCAGCGCCATCAGCAACAGCAGCAGCGCGCTGAATTGCAGCAGCAGAGCCAGCAGCTGCAATCCACCGATGACGTTCAGCAGCGCCAGCTGGCTGATGAGGCCTGCCGCAGCGCGGAAGCAGCCGTTGAACTCTCCCGTCGCCGCCTGGCGGAAGTGGCTGGCCGCTCTGGCAGCTGGATGGAGGAGCAGCAGGAGCGCAGTCGCCGCCGTCAGGAGCTGCAGGCCCTACTGGGCCCTCAGCAAGCTGAGGCGGTGCAGCTCGATGAGCGCCTGCGCCAAGAGCAGGAACGCCAGCAGGAGTTGCAGGCGGAACTCGATCGTGAGCAGCAAGGCAATGGCAGTGCGGCCCAGCAGCTCAAAGAGTTGCAAGGCACGCAGCAAGAGCTGCTGCAGTTGATCGCCAAGCACAAGCAGCGCGTGCAGGAGCTTGCTGAAGCCCTGTCGTTGCAGCAGCGCACCCGCATTCGCCTGGAGCAGGAGCAGCAGCAGCTCGAACGCGACATTGCCCGCCATGACAGCCGCCGCGAAACCTTGCAGGAGAGCCGCGGCACTGGAGCCCTGAGGCTTCTGCTCGAGGCTGGCCTCGATGGCATTCACGGCCTGGTGGCTCAGTTGGCCGAGGTCGACGACCGCTACCGCCTGGCGCTGGAGGTGGCCGCTGGCGGCCGGCTCTCCCAGGTGGTGGTTGATGACGACCGCATCGCAGCCCGTGCCATTGAGTTGCTCAAGCAGCGCCGGGCTGGCCGCCTGACGTTCCTGCCTCTCAACAAGATCCGCAGCTCCGCGCGCGGCGGCGGTGCGGCCCTGCAGCGCGGCGGTTCCCCCAGCGGCGGCGGGTGCTTGGGTCGGGCGGTGGAGCTGCTGCACTTTGAGCCGATCTACCGCGATGTGTTCGGCCATGTGTTTGGCGACACGTTGGTTTATTCCGATCTGCAGTCAGCTCGCCGGGAGCTTGGCCGCAGCCGCATCGTCACCCTCGAAGGCGAGCTGCTCGAGCGCAGCGGTGCCATGACCGGCGGCAGCCTGCAGCAGCGCAGCGGCAGCCTCAGTTTTGGCCGTGCCAACGATGGCGATGAAGCTGAGCCCCTGCGCCGCCGCTTGCTGGAGTTAGGCGAAACCCTGGTGGCCAGCCGCCGCCGTGAAGCCGAGCTCAGCCGCCAGTTGGAAGCGGCTCAAGGGGAATTCAGCTCCGAGCGCTCCCGCCAAGCTGGGGTGGAGGCTGAGTTGGCGGCCGCCCAGCGGGCCCATGGTCCCCAGGTCACCCGTCAGGCTCAGCTTCAGGCTCGGCTCGAGCAGGTGAGCCAGAGCCTCAGTAGCGATCAAACCCGTTTGCAGGAGCTGCAGGCCTCGATGCAGCCGCTGCGCCAGGAATTGGAGCAGCTTGAACAAGGTGAAGCGGCCAGCAGCGATTCCGCCGATGCCGCCCGCTGGGGTGAGTTGCAGCAGGAGCTCGAACAGGCCGATGCGGCATTGAGCGCTGCCCGGGCCCAGCGCGATGGCTTGGAGGCTGCCCAGCGGGATCGCGGCTTGGTTCTGGCGCGCCTCAACAGCCAGCTCGAGGCCGTGGCCGCTGAAGATCAGCGCCTGCAAGCCAGCACGGCCGCCCTCACCGCTGAGGTGCAGGAACTGCGTGACCAGCAACTGGCTGATCAAGCCCGCCGCGCTGAACTCGAGCAGCAGCAGCAGGCCTTGCAGGAGCGCTTTGGTGAGCAGCGCCGCGCCCGAGATGCAGCCGAAACCCACCTGGCTGGCTTGCGTCAGCAGCAGCAGCAGCGGGAGTGGGAATTGCAGCGCCTAGGCGAGCAGATCGAGGCCCTCGCTGAAGAGCGCCGCGCATTGGGTGAGCGCCTGCAGCAGCAGGTGGCTGAATTGCCCGATCCGCTGCCGGAGATCAGCGATGAGCTGCGGGAGGCCGGCTTGGAGGCGCTGCAGGAGCAGCTGCGCGTGATTCAGCAGCGCATGGAAGCGCTGGAGCCGGTGAACATGCTGGCGCTCGAGGAGCTCGAGCAACTGGAAGCCCGCCTGGCTGAGCTGCGCGAACGCCTCGAAGTGCTCGGCAATGAGCGCCATGAGTTGCTGCTGCGCATTGAAACGGTGGCCACCCTGCGTCAGGAGGCGTTTATGGAGGCCTTCCGCGCGGTTGATGGCCATTTCCGCAGCATCTTTGCTGGGCTCTCCGATGGCGAAGGTGAGCTCTCGCTGGAAAACCCAAGCGATCCCTTGGAAGGTGGCCTCACCTTGGTGGCCCATCCCAAGGGCAAGGCCGTGCGCCGGCTGGCCTCAATGTCGGGCGGTGAGAAGTCGCTCACGGCCCTCAGCTTCCTGTTTGCCCTGCAGCGCTTTCGCCCCTCCCCCTTCTATGCCCTCGATGAGGTCGACAGCTTCCTGGATGGCGTCAACGTTGAGCGCCTGGCTGGCTTGATTGCTGCTCAAGCTGGCGATGCTCAGTTTTTGGTGGTCAGCCACCGCCGCCCGATGATCGCCGCGAGCACCCGAACCATTGGTGTGACCCAGGCCCGCGGTGCCCACACCCAGGTGGTGGGCATGCCGGCTGCAGCCTGATTGGCAATCCTGCGACACAATGGCGCGATCGAGCAGTTAGCCCTTGCAGGCGCCCCCTCCTTCCGATTCCACCCCGGCACCCTCCGATCGGCTTTGGCTGCGTTCGGAGTTGATGGGAACCCAGGTCATCACCACCGACACCGGCCGCCGTCTTGGCGTGGTGGGCGAAGTCTTGGTGGACATCGATCGCCGCGAGGTGGTGGCCCTTGGCTTGCGCGATAACCCGTTGACCCGTTTCCTGCCTGGCCTGCCGCGTTGGATGACGCTGGAGCAGATCCGTCAGGTGGGTGATGTGATCTTGGTTGATTCCCTCGACTCCCTGGCAGAGGGCTTCAATCCCGATCGCTACGACCGGGTGATCAATTGCCAGGTGGTCTCAGAAGCCGGTGAGCAGCTTGGCCGGGTCTTGGGCTTCAGTTTTGACATCGAAACCGGTGAGCTCACCACCTTGGTGGTGGGCGCTGTGGGTGTGCCCCTTCTGGGTGAAGGCATCCTCAGCACCTGGGAGCTGCCCGTTGATGAAATCGTCAGCTCGGGCCCTGATCGAATCATTGTTTATGAGGGCGCGGAAGAGAAGCTCAAGCAGCTCAACACCGGTTTGCTGGAGAAGCTGGGCATTGGCGGCGGCAGCCTCGAGCGCGAAGAGCGTGAGCGCTACCGGCTCAACATGGTGCCGGTGGAAAACCAATTGCCGGCTGGGGTTCCCACCGAACAGGAGCAGCGGCGCCTTGAGGCCTCCAGGCAAGAGCGTTTTGAGCCCCAGCGCCAAGAAGACGACTACGAATACGTGGAACTTGAGCAGCGCCAGCGCCGCGAGCCCCAACGCCTGTACATGGATGAGGAGCGCGATCCCTATGGCCAGCAGGACCGCTATGGCGAGCGGGATCGTTATCGCGACCGCTACGACGCGCCATTGGATGTCGAGCCCGAGCCGCTGCCGGAACGCCCCAGGGGTCCTCAGCCCGCTGAAGAAGACCCCTGGGCCTAACTCACGTCTTGTCGTCGAAGTCCAGCGAGGCTGAGTTCACGCAGTAGCGCAGCCCAGTGGGGGTGGGACTGTCTTGAAACACATGGCCCAGGTGCGAATCGCATTGGGCACAGCGGATTTCAGTGCGCACCATGCCGTGGCTCACGTCTTGGATGGTGCGGATGGCCTCGGGCTTCACCCCTTCCCAGAAGCTGGGCCAGCCGGTGCCGGAATCAAATTTGCGGTCAGAGCGGAACAGCTCAGCGCCGCAGCAGATGCAGCGGTACATGCCATCGCCTTTGTGATTCCAGTAGGCACCGGTAAAAGCCCGCTCGGTGCCGCCCTCGCGGGTGATGCGGAACTGTTCAGGAGTCAGCTTGGAGCGCCAGTCGTTCTCGCTTGCTTCCACGGGGTCATCAATGGTTCGGTCCAACGCTAGGCAGCAGCTCCTCCACCAGTGAGCTCAAAGCAGCCACAGCACCGGGCTGCCCCCGCAAGCTGCGCAGGTCGTCCTGCATCCCCCTGAGCCGTTGCGGCTCAGCGAGCCAGTCACGGGCTTCGCTGGCAATTTGCTCAGGGGTGATCGCCCCGACTCGCTCGGGCACCACGGCCCGGCCAGCACTGATGTTGGGCCAGGCCAAAAAGCCGCGGTTGCGCAAGCGCCAGGCCGTCAGGGCCACACCCACCAACCAGCGCAGCAGGGGCAGCCTCGCCACCAGGCCAAACCAGCCATCCCAGGCCTGCATCACATGCAGGTGTTGGGTGGGCAGCAGCACCAGCATCGGCACTCCAAGGGCCCCAAGCTCGGCGGTGTTGGCGCCAACGGTGGTGAGTGCCAGAGCGCATTGGCTCAAGGGGCCATGGGCGGGATGCTCCTCCACCAGCAGGATCCGAGCTCCCCCGGAGCTCACAAGCCAGCGCTGGCCGTCTTGCTCGATGAGCTCGGGCTCCTGGGTGCCGTAGAAGCGCTGCAGAGGATTGCTGGGCCCGGCGAAAGCCTGCAGTTCCGCCACGCTCGTGGTGGGCGCCAGCGCCAGCAGGAATTGGGTTTGGGGCCGCAGAGCCTGCAGGGCCTCGGCGCAGCGCAGCAGAAACGGCATGCCCACCTGCAACTTGGCGCGTTTGGAACCAGGCAGTAGCGCCACCCACTCGCCGCTGGGTAAGGGGGCACTGGAGCGGGCCGAGCTGGAGAGGTCAGCCATCAGATCACCCACCACTTGGCAGCGGGGTTGCCAGCGTTTGGCGAGTCGATCGGCGGCTGCGGGCCCCATCGCCGCAATGCGGTCGTTCCAGCGGGGCCAGCGCGCCACCCATTCGGCATAGGTCAGGTGCCGGTAGCCCAGTCGCGCTGAAAGCAGCACGGTCCAAAACTGATCACCACCGAGAAACACCACCACACCGGCGGTTGGCCAAGGGCCATGGCGATGGGGCCGCAGCAGCAACCTCCAAAAGCGCGAGGCTGGCAGCACCCGGTCAAACAGATTCATGCGCCGGGCCACGTCGGCCTCGGTGCCTGTGGCGTTGGGACACGGCACCAACACCAACTGCAAACTCGTGTTTGGCAGGGCGCGTTGATGCAGCCGCTCCGCCAACGGACGAACCCAGGTGGTGAGCTCCCCGGGACCATTGCAGACCAAAACGATGGCCCGTGATGGCTCTGATGCGGATGGCGAGACTTGAACTCGCAAGACCGAAGTCACACGCCCCTCAAACGTGCGTGTCTACCAATTCCACCACATCCGCGTGGCCTGCCAAGAGGCAGAAAGCGAGCGTACCAGTCGGTCTGAACGTTTGTGAAAGCGCCATGTGAATCGCTGATAAAATCGCTCGCTGACGCGCTCCCCCATTGGGTATTGGCAAGCTTCTGATCGCCAACCGGGGTGAGATCGCTCTACGGATCATCCGCAGTTGCCGGGAGATGGGCATCTCCACGGTGGCTGTGTACAGCACGGTGGACCGCAACGCCCTGCATGTGCAATTGGCTGATGAGGCCGTCTGCGTTGGGGACCCCCCCAGCGGCCGCAGCTATCTGAATATCCCCAACATCATTGCGGCGGCCACCTCCCGCGGTGCCGATGCGATTCACCCCGGTTACGGCTTTCTGGCTGAAAACGACCGCTTCGCTGAAATCTGCAGCGCCCATGGGCTGATTTTTGTGGGGCCATCGCCTGAGTCCATCCGGGCCATGGGCGATAAATCCACCGCGAAAGCCACCATGCAGCGGGTTGGGGTGCCCACCATCCCCGGCAGCGAAGGCCTGCTCTCCAGCGTGGATGAAGCGGCCCGTCTGGCGGGCTCGATGGGCTACCCCGTGATGATCAAAGCCACTGCAGGCGGTGGCGGGCGCGGCATGCGTCTGGTGCGCAGTGCCGATGAGCTCGAAAACCTGTTTAAAGCGGCCCAAGGTGAAGCCGAAGCGGCCTTCGGCAACCCGGGGCTCTACATGGAGAAATTCATCACGCGGCCGCGCCACGTTGAGGTGCAGATCCTCGCCGACCGTTTTGGCAACGTGGTGCACCTTGGCGAGCGGGATTGCTCCATCCAGCGCCGCCACCAGAAATTGCTGGAGGAAGCCCCCAGCCCAGGGCTTGAACCGGAAACCCGTCGCCGCATGGGCGAAGCGGCCGTGGCAGCAGCCAAAACCATTGGCTACGAGGGCGCCGGCACCGTGGAATTCCTGCTGGATGCCTCAGGCGAGTTCTATTTCATGGAAATGAACACGCGCATCCAGGTGGAGCACCCCGTTACTGAGGTGGTCACCGGCGTGGACTTAATCGCGCAACAGCTCAAGATTGCGGCCGGTGAAACCCTTGAGCTCAAGCAGGAGAACATCAAGCTCCACGGCCATGCGATCGAGTGCCGCATCAATGCAGAGGATCCGCGCCATGGCTTCCGCCCCGCACCGGGCACCATCTCCGGTTGGTTGCCCCCCGGTGGACCTGGCATTCGCATCGATAGCCACGTGTACACCGGCTACGACATTCCGCCTTTTTACGACTCGTTGATCGGCAAATTGATTGTCTGGGCAGAAGACCGGCCGGCTGCGTTGTTGCGTCTGCGCCGGGCTTTATCGGAATGCGCCGTGATTGGGGTGCCCACCACGATCGATTTCCATCTCTCGCTACTGGATCGTCCGGAATTTCAAAACGCCCAGGTGCACACCAAATTCGTTGAACAGGAGATGCTCAGCGATTAAGCGCTTTTGAGCACCAACTGGGTGATCAGCCCTTGCTGACCAACCAGGAGCTCGCGCAGCAAGCTCACCAAACCCACCCAGATCACTGGGGTGACGTCGACACCACCGATGGGTTGGATCAGCTTGCGCGTGGGGCCCAAAAGCGGCTCGGTGGGGATCACAACCAAAGCCACCAAAGGGTTTTCGCTGCTGATTTGGGGATACCAGGTCAGCACGATGCGGAACAAAAACAGCAGCGTCCAGGCCGCCAGCAGCAACCCAATCACCCAGCTGCTGACGCTCAACATTGATATTGCTGTCACAAACTTCTAAGCGCTTGGCTGGGCACTCTATGAAGCCAGGTTCAAGCCCCGTAGGATGCCGCGACCACCGGTGGCGCCATGACCCCCTCCCTCGCGAATTTCCTCAACAGTCTCGTGGCAGGTGCTCTGATCGTGGTGGTGCCCATCACCATCGCTTTGATCCTGATCAGCCAGACCGACCAGGTTGACCGCAAGCTCTGATCGCTGATCACCCTGGCGTGGCCTAAAGCCGCCCGTAAACTGATTGCAAAGGGCTGTACGGCCCAGCCGGGCCTGGGAGGGCACGAATGGTTAATGCCAGCCTGAATTGGGCCAGCATCGTTGGCATCGTCCTTGCTGTAGGCGGTTGCGTGCTGTACTTCCTGCGCAGCTTCAAGCCAGGGCTGGCCCGCGATTACGACGTTTTCTTTGCTGCCGTTGGTTTGCTTTGCGGCGGCATCCTCTTTTTCCAGGGATGGCGCCTCGACCCCATCCTTCAATTCGGCCAGTTTCTTTTAGCGTCCACCACCGTTTTCTTTGCCTACGAGTCGGTGCGCCTGCGCAGCGTCACCACCGAGCAGGCTCGCCGCTCGGCCTATTTCGACGACGACGAACCGGTTCCGTCCCGTCCGCAAATGGGACGCGGCGAGTGGGGCGGCGATGAGCGCTTTGACGATCCCCAGCCCTTGCGCCGCAGGATTCGTTCCCGCGCCGATGGCTCCGACGATGGCGATGAGCGCGGTGATCAGGAGGATTTCTATCGCCCGCGGCGTCCTGAGCGCCGTGCGATCCCTGAGCGCGCCGAGAGCCGTTTTGATGAGTCCGGTGCTGACGACCGCGGTGGCCGCGGCAGCCGTGAGCGCAGCCGTTATGGCTCTAGCAGCCGAGAGCCGCGCCCTGAGTTTGGTGCCCGCCGCCGTGAGCGCGATGCCAGCAGCTCCCGCCGCGGTGGCTCTCGCCCCGGTGGTGCCGCAGACGACATGCCCCGCTCCAGTCGCCGGCCTTCGAGCCGTCCTGTGGCGGCTGCCCGCCCTGATCGCCCCAGCTCATCGATGCCAGAGGGCGCTCCCATTAGCGACGCTGACTTTTCGCCAATCAGCAGTCGCCCAGCCCCATCGCAGCCGGGTAACCGCGATAACAGCTCCCGTTTCGACGACTGATTGCCTCGGTGAGGCGCGCGCAGCTGCTGCTTGTGCTGCTGCTGCTGGCTGGATGTAGCCAGCGGTATTCAGCTCCCGGTCTTGGCGATCAAGAAGATCCTGCCCTCAGCGGCAATGGCCGCCTGCTGGTCAGCGTTGTCGATCGAGGTGGCCGCCGTTCCTTGCGGCTGGTGGAGCGCTCCACTGGCCGGGAATTGCCGTTGCCAGGGCTGCGCCAAGGCCAGCCGCACCGCTCGCCATCGTTGAGTTGGACCGGCCGTTATCTCGCCTTCATCCGCCAACGCGGCACCCGCCCTGAGGCGGTGCTGCTCGATCGTCTCAGCGGCCGGTTGCAGCCCTTGGCCCTGCCCAATGACCGGCTGCCGGAGCGACTCAGCCTGGCCCCCGATGGTCAGCAGCTGGCGGTTCAAGTGCTGCGCCGCGGGCAGCTGGATTTGGAGCTGTTCCGCTTGCCCGCTCTCGAGCCTGATCTGCCGGCAGGAGCGGCGCTGCCATGAAGCTGGCTTGGACTCTGCTGGGGCTTGTGCTGTTGAGCGGTTGCCAGGGCCTGCGGCTGCAGCCGCTGATGGGCGTTAACACCCGCCTCTCCACACCAGGCGATGACCGCTCCCCCTCGATGGCCCGCCAGGGGGTGGTGTGGATTGCCCCGGGTCCAGCCGGCCAGCACCAGGTGCGCTGGTTTGATCTCGCCAGCGGGATGGGAGGCCCGTTGCCAGGTCTCAACCGGCCCGATGCCCAGCCCATCAGCGTCAGCGTGGATGCCAAGGGATCCCGCATTGCCTTGGTGCGCAGCCTCGATGGCCGCACCGAGTTGTTGCTCTACAACCGCAACCTGGCCAGCTTGCGGCCGCTGATGCTGATGCCCGCCGGCGTTCCGGCCCGTGTGGCGCTCAGCGCTGATGGTCAGCAGCTGGCTGTGCAGGTCAGCCGCGGCGGGCGTTGGGAGGTGGAGGTGATGCGTGTGCCTTAGG
>CAJWAH010000020.1 GCA_913020095.1 uncultured Synechococcus sp. | reverse complement strand
CGGCTCGCCCTACAGCTCCCCTAGTGGCTTTGCCCTGAATCCTGCGTTGCTGGATCAGCAGGATCCTCTGCCGCCATGGACAGCCCAGAGCAGCGCGGACTATCGCCAATGGTGCAAGCAGCAGCGCCATTGGTTGCAGGATCATGCGCGCTTCATGGTGCTGCGCGCGCGCTTTGAGCAGCAGCCCTGGTGGCAATGGCCTGAGCCGGCAGCTCGCCGCTCCAAAGCGTTTTTGCGTCAGTTGGATCGTGAGGAAGCCACGGCGATTGAGGCGGAAAAGCAGCAGCAGTGGTGGTTGCAGCAGCAATGGCAGCGCCTGCGCGGGGTAGCTGCCGATTGCGGGGTGCAGATCCTGGGTGATCTGCCGTTTTATGGAGCCCATGACAGCGCTGATGTCTGGAGCCTGCCGCAGCTGTTCAGCCTGCGGCGTGACGGCAGCCTCGAGCAGCAGAGCGGTGTGCCGCCGGATTATTTCTCAGCCACTGGCCAGCTCTGGTCGACGCCGGTGTATCGCTGGAGCCGTCATCGGCTCAATGGCTACCGCTGGTGGCTGAAGCGCCTCGAACGCCAACTGGAGTTGTTTGATCTGCTGAGGATTGATCACTTCCGCGCACTCGCCGGCTACTGGAGCGTGCCTGGAGGCGATGACACCGCGCAAAACGGCCGTTGGTTGCCATCCCCCGGCCTCGCCATCCTGAGGCGGTTGCAAAAGCGATGTGGTGGCCGCTTGCCGCTGATCGCGGAGGATCTGGGCGTGATCACTCCGGATGTGGAGGCCTTGCGTGATGGCTTGCAGCTGCCAGGGATGAAGGTGCTGCAGTTCGCCTTTGATGGCGATCCAGCGAATGCCTACTTGCCCCATAACTTCGCTTCGGGGTCGTGGGTGGCCTACACCGGCACCCACGACAACGCCACGGCGATCGGCTGGTGGCAACAGCTCAGTGATCAGCAGCGCCAGCAGGTGCAGTCGGTGCTTGGTCACCCCGTGGAAGCACCGGGCTGGGAGCTGCTGCGTTTGGCCCTGGGATCCACGGCGGATTTGGCGGTGGTGCCACTGCAGGATTTGATGAGCCTGGGGGATGAGGCCCGTTTCAATACCCCAGGCACAGCCTCAGGCAACTGGAGCTGGCAATTACAGGGTGATCTCGATGCGCTCGATGGGCACCTCAGCGGTTTGCAGCAACTGGCGGCTTGTTACGACCGCGGTTCAGGTGCGCCCCAGAGCGGCACGGAATAGGTGTTGGGTTTGGCCGGATCTGCTTTGAGGGGTTGGCCGTTCCATTGCACGCCAACGTCTTCAGGCGTCACCCCTTCGGGCAGGGTGAGCTGCAACGTCCCTTGAGCGGGCTGGGCTGTTGAGCTGGCATCGTCGTTGCTGGCGAGCCGTTCCAGCGGTGAAGGCGGGGTTTGCTGGAGTGGCAACAAATCTGGGTGCAGCCGCAGCAGCTGTTCGTTGGCGGAGATCTCAGGCCGCTGGCCCACTTCGCTCGCTTTGACTGGATTGGCAGCGATCGGCTGCAGGCTTTGGCGTTGGGCCAATTGCAATTGGCGGTGCTGCAGGTTCAAGCCATACAGCACACCGGCCACCAGCAGGCTGTAGGCAATGGTGCCCTGCCAGGTGTTGAACAGTTCAATCGAGCTCAGGGTGAAGCGGGTGAGCGGGCCGTGGCGGCGACCAAAGCGGTTGGTTTGCTTCGGCAGGTTTTGCTGCAGCGTGGCAACGATCTCATCGGCATCGAGCTCCAAGCGATCGGCCAGCTTGTCGATGATGGTGCGCAGGAATGCTGCTTCCGGCAGGCGATCACTCCATGCTTTCTCGAGCGCTTCAATCACCGGGGTGCTGACCCGCGTGTCGAGCGCCAGCTGACGCATGGTGAGGTCGAGGCTTTCGCGGCGTTCACGCAAGCGATCACCCAATTGCTGCAGCTGAACCTGGGGATCGCCGAGATCCAATTCGCCAGCCACGCCTCTCCTCTTGCGGCCAGAGAAGCGCTGGCGCAAGGCGGTGATCGGTGCGCTGAGGCTGGCCATGGTGGAACGAACGCCGCTCAATGCTGCCTGGATTCTTGACGGGATGCCGCCAATGTGACGGCATTCAGCGCCGCCTGTTCGTCTGGATGCAGCCGCCGCCAGTGGCCGCTGGGTAAATCGCCCAGCTGCACTGGGCCGATGCTGACCCGCAATAGATCACGCACCGGGTGGCCCAGCTGCTCTGCCACACGGCGGATTTGGCGATTGCGGCCCTCCCGCATCACCAGCTCCAGCTGGCTGTGTTCGGTGTCTTGCTGCAGTTCTCGTACCTCGGTTGGCCGGGTGGGTCGGCCATCGAGCAGCACCCCATGGCGCCATTGCTGCAGCACGGCGCTACTGGGATGGCCACTCACCCAGATGCGGTAGCTCTTGCGGTGGCTGAAGCGGGGGTGGGTGAGCGCCAGGGTGAGCGCGCCGTTGTTGCTGAGCAGCAAGGCACCGCGGCTGTCGCAATCCAACCGCCCCACCGGATGCAGCCCCTGCCCTTCGGCGAGCTCGGCGGGCAGCAGATCCAGCACCGTTCGCCGGCCGCGGGGGTCAAAGCAGGTGCTGTGCACGCCCCTGGGTTTGTGCAGCAGCACGGTGAGCTCTTCGGCTGGCGGCGGCACCAGCTCGCCATCCACCAAGATGCGATCGCGCAGCGGATCGCCTTGATCCCCTGGGCTGGCCGGGCGGCCATTGAGCAGTACGCGGCCTTGGCGCATGAGCTCTTCGGCCCGCCGCCTTGAGCAGACACCCGCTTGGGAGAGCACCTTTTGCAGGCGTTGGCGCTCGCTGCTCATGCCTTGTTGGCTGGCAGCGAGAGCTGCACCACCGCTCCGCCATCGGGGTGATTTTTGGCCTTGATATGGCCGCCATGGGCATGGGCGATCTGCTCGACGATGGCCAGGCCCAGCCCACTGCCCACCCGCTTGCCCCGCGAGCGTGAGGGGTCCCCGCGGTAGAAGCGATCAAACATGTGCTGTAGATCTTCCGGGCTGAAACCATCGCCGCTATCGCGCACTTCAATGCGCTCCCAGCGGCCCTCCTGCCGTAGCCGCACTTCCACCGAGGTTTCATCGGGGCTGTAGCGCAGGGCGTTGTCGAGCAGATTGAGCAGGGCCCGGTGGAGTCGTGAGGCGTTGCCGCGCACCGGGTGGCTGCCGCTGCTTTCGATCACGAGCTCAACGCTGCGTTGCTCAGCGAGTGGGGCCAAGCTTTGCCAGGCCTGACTAGCCAGCTCACGGATTTCCACTCTGCCCATCGATTCCACCCGGTTGGCCGCCGCGGAGGATTCCAGCCGGTTGAGCTCGAGCAGGTCGGCCACCAGTTGCTGCAAGCGGTTGAGCTCCCGCTGCAGCCGCTCGATTTGAACCTCTTGTTTTGGAGCTGGATTGAGGGCCAAGGTTTCGGTCACTAGCGATAGCGCCGTGAGCGGTGTGCGCAGCTCATGGGCCACGTCGCTCACCCAGCGTTGGTGCAGGTCTTGTTGGGCTTGGAGGGATTGGCGGCTTTGCAGAAACACCCCAACGGCGCCGTTGCGCCCTGCAATGGCAATGGCCTCGAGCGGTTCGCTGCGGATCGGCTCAGGATGTAGTGGGGTGGGGCTCACGGTGCTGTTGGTCCAGCTCACCCGTTGACGCCCATCACCGGCGCGCGCTTTGCGCACCGATTCTTCCAATTGGTGGCAGCGCACCACCTCCAGCAGATAGCGGCCTTTCACCACTTGCTCGGTGCCGATGCCCAGCAGGCGGCGAGCGCGGCCATTGAGATGCTGCAGGCGGTTGGCGCGATCAAGCACCAAAAAACCCTGAGAGGCCTCCTCCAACCAATCGAGCAACTGCCTCGAATGGATCGCCTGTTGACGCGGCCGGCCCAGCCAGCGACGCAACGTCTCAATCATCCGAAGCGGTAGCCGAACCCGCGCACGGTGAGGATGTAGGTGGGCGCACTGGGATTGGTCTCCAACTTCTCACGCAGCCAGCGGATGTGGACATCAACGGTCTTGCTGTCGCCCATGAAGTCGATGCCCCAGACCCGCTCCAGCAACTTGTCGCGGCTCCAAACCCGTTTGGGGCTTTGCATGAACACCTCCAGCAGGCGGTATTCCTTGGGGGAGAGGTTCACCTCTTGGCCGCCGCGGGTGACGCGGCACTCCTCGGGATAGAGCGTGATGTCTTCGAAGCGCAGCACTTCTTTGGCGCCGCTATCGCCATTGCGGGCGCTGCGGCGCAGCAGCGCGCGGCAGCGGGCCACCAGCTCGCGCATGCCAAAGGGCTTCACCAAGTAGTCGTCGGCGCCAATCTCCAGGCCCACCACCCGATCGGTTTCACTATCGCGGGCGCTCACCACGATGATCGGCGTTGAAAAGCCGCGGCGGCGCACATAGCGGCAGACATCGAGGCCGCTAACGCCAGGAAGCATCAGGTCCAGCAAGACCAAATCACAGGAGGGGTTATCCGGAGACCCCTTGAAACGCTCCAGTGCTGTGCTGCCGCTGCCAACCGCATCAACTTCAAAGCCTTCGCTGCTGAGAGCCTCGGCAATGGTTTCGCGAATCGTGTCGTCGTCCTCAACGACCAAGAGCCGTGTCGGTGGTGCCTGGGGCGGAGGGCTGACGGCCACGGGAGCAGGGCGGATTAGCTCTACGCAAATGTTAATCGTGTTATTTGGAGGCTCAAAACGGGCTCACCGAAGATCTGCAGATTTCAGTTGGCTTAGAAAAATTCGTCGAAGTTGTCGAAATCGACGGCGCGGAAGCGTCCTTCTTCCACTTGAACCATCAAGCGCTCCAGCTGCACCCAAAGGGCGCCGCCGGTGAGCAAGGACAGCAGCGTGGCGATCAGCAGGGCAGCCCCTGAGGCAAAGCCAAACACCTGCAGCGAGGCGCCAATGAACAGGGTGGTGCCCACCAGCACACCGCTGTAGCTGATCGTGATTTCGGCATTCCCCAACGGCAACAGGGCGAGACGATCCTGCTTCCAGGCATCCAGCTTGTTTTGAATCAAGCGCGAGAAGGTCAGTCCGCACAGCACGCCAATGGCTAGACCCAGCCCTGCCACCAAATAAGGGGGCTGCGGCAGGCTCATCAGCGGCAGATCAAAATCAAAAGTCTCGTAGTCCACTGGTGGCTTTAAGGGAGCTGCACGTTAAAGGCTGAGTTGCTGCCACCAGTCGCCGGCAAGCCGAGCCGGACTGAAGCGGCGGCGCACCAAGGTGGCCAGCGCCTGGATGTCATCGGTGTGTAGCCGGCCATCGCGCACCAAGGCCAGGAGCAGCCGTTGGCGCAGGCCGTGGCCCTCTTTGCCCACCATCAACTTCAAGCCAGCCCCAGCGACCGGGATTAGATCGGCGGGATTGCCATCGGTGCCGACTACCTCCAGCAGGTTCTCCAGTCGTTCCAGTTGCAGCCGGCCTTGGCGATCAAACAGCACATCGAGCAGCTTGTGCCGCAGCTCTTCGGTGTCAGCCGCGAGCAGGCGTTTGGCCACATAGGGATAGGCCACACGGATGATGCTGAACTCCGGCTCGAGCCGCAGGGCTAAGCCCTCTTGGCTGACCACCGCGCGAATGATCAGCGCAAAGCGAGCTGGTACCCGGAAGGGGTACTCAAACATCAGCTCGGAGAAGCGATCGGTGATCGTTTTGAAGTTGAAGTCTTGAACGCTGTCGCCCAGCTGTCCCCCCAGCACGCTCTCGAGGGCTGGCACCAGCGGCTCGAGGTCGGTGCCGGGCTGCAAGAACCCCAGCCGCACGAAGTCGTGGCCGAGGGCGCGGAAGTCCTTGTTGATCAGATGAACAACGGCGTCGGTCAACGTCAGCCGATCGTCGTTGCTCAGCATGTCCATCATGCCGAAATCGACGTAGCCAAGCCGGCCAAATCCGTTGGGACCACCGGAGAGGGCGAACAAATTGCCGGGATGGGGATCGGCGTGGAAATAGCCGAATTCGAGCAATTGCCGCAGCCCTGAGATCACCCCAGCGCGCACCAAGGTGGTGGGATCGAGTTGGTTGCGCTCCAGCACCTCCCGGTTCTGCAGCTTCACCCCAGCAAGCCAGGTGGTGGTCAGCACGCGGCGGCTGCTGAGCACCCGCTCCACCTCAGGCACCACCACGGTGGGGTCGGTTTCAAATAGCTGGGCGAAGCGTTCGGCGTTATCGGCTTCGAGCTCGTAGTCGATTTCGCGAAATAGCGTCTGACCAAACTCATCAACGATGGCGGTGAGGTCGTCGCCGAGGTTGAGCGGCAGGAATGGTCCTGACAGCTGAGCCAGCAGGCGGATGACGGCCAGGTCCAGCCGCAGCCGCGGCTCCAGATCAGGTCGCTGCACCTTGACCGCCACCCAGCGGCCATCGAGCAGCTTGGCTTTGTAGACCTGGCCGAGGCTGGCCGCCGCCACCGGATGATCCGGGAAGGTGGCAAAGAGTTGCTGGGCCGGTGCTCCCAATTCCGATTGGATGGTGGCCAGGGCCTTGCCGTGATCAAACGCCGGAAGGTCGTCCTGCAGGCGAGTGAGTTGCTCGAGCCAATCGCGCTGCACCAGATCCGGTCTGGTGGAGAGGGACTGGCCCAACTTGATGAAGCAGGGCCCCAGGCCCGTGAGCGTATGCAGCAAACGCTTGCCCAGACGGCGCTGGACAGCCCGGTCCTCACTGCCGCCTTGAACGATCAGGGTGAGGCTCAAGCCGCCGAGCTGCCAGAGCACCACCACCAGGCGGCCCACCAATTGATGCAGGGGAACGGGGTACTGGCGGTGAATGGTGTGGCTCAGTTCTGAGCAGACTTTAGAAACTGCGCTCAAGTCGTCGAGGTTGCTGCGTCCATCCCGCTGGCCATTGGAGCAAGCCCTTGCCAAGGCGGCTGGTGCATCCAGCCTGTTTCTGCATTTGCCGGCCCATCGCCGCGGTGCTGGGCGGCCGCCTTCAGCCGTTGCACTGCCCTGGCCTTACGACCTGCCCGAGCTTCCCGAGATTGGTGGACCGCTCGAGCGTGATGGCGCCGTTGCTGACTCCCAGCAGCAAGTGGCCCAATGCCTCGGAGCTGAGCGCAGCTGGTATGGCGTCAATGGCGCCAGTGGGTTGCTGCAGGCCTGCCTGCTGGCAGCCGCGCAACGGCCTGGGCAGCTGCTGTTGCCGCGCAACTTGCACCGCTCGCTGTTGCACGGTTGTGCCTTGGCTGGCGTTACCCCAGCGCTATACAGCCCGCCAATCGATCCGCTCACGGGGCTGTGGCAGCCCTTGCCTCCTGAGCAGTTGGAACGGTTGCTCAGGCAGGCCGGCCCGGTGTCGCTGCTGGTGTTGGTTTCACCGACCTATCAGGGCTTAGCCAGTGATCTGCCGGCGCTGGTGGCCATCGCCCATCGTCATGGCGTGGCGGTGCTGGTCGATGAGGCCCATGGGGGGCACTTCGGCTTTGATTCCAGCCTGCCGGTCTGCGCCCTGGCGGCAGGCGCTGATCTGGTGGTGCATTCGGTGCATAAGAGCTTGGGCGGCTTGGGCCAGAGCGCGGCATTGCACAGCCAAGGCGCAGCCTTTGCGCCCGCGGCGCTCGAGCAAGCCCTGGGCTGGCTGCAAACCAGCAGCCCCAGTGCTGTGTTGATGCTCAGCGCCGAGCAGGCCTACCGCCATCACTGTTCAGCCAAAGGCGGGCGGCAACTTCGCGCGCGGCTGCAGCAGGCCCGGGTTTTAGGGGAGCAACTCATGGCTGCCGGCATTCCGTTGTTGATGAACGACGATCCCTTGCGGCTGCTGCTGCACACCGGCGCCTGGGGATGCTCGGGAGCTGAGGCGGATGCCTGGTTGCTGGAGCGCGGTGTGATCGCTGAATGTCCCGAGCTGCTGAGCCTCACCTTTTGTTTGGGCTTGGGGCCCAGCCGGGGGCTGGGCCGGCAGCTGCGCCAGGCCCTGCATCAATTGCGGCAGGCCAAAGGGGCGCCTCCTTTGCCGCCCCTGCAGCCGCCACCCTTTCCTTTGATCAGCCCCTTGGCCCTCTCTCCAAAGCAGGCCTGGGCGCAGCCATCAGAAGTGGTGCCATTGGGCCAGGCCAGCGGGCGCATTGCCGCTGAATTGCTCTGCCCCTATCCGCCCGGAATCCCGGTGGTGCTTCCTGGCGAGCGGCTTGAGCCTGTGCGCCTGGAGTGGCTGCAGCAACAGCAGCGGCTTTGGGCCGGGCAGATCCCTGATACGGTAAGGGTTCTGGTCTGATTGCAGTGGCCCTTCAGGAGCCATACCAGTGGGATTTCGTGACCCCCGGTTTGCCCGATGGGGTTTTTAAGGCAGCTCCTGGGTTCAGTCCCACGCCGATGGAGCTGCGGGTGATTCTGCTGGCCTATTTGCGCCCGAGGCCCGATTCAGTGGTGTGGGATGTGGGCGGCGGCACCGGTGCCCTCGCCCTCGAGATCGCCCGTCTGTTGCCCGGCGGCCGGGTGCAGGCCCTCGAGCGGGATCCAGAGGCGATCGATCTGCTGGAGCGCAACCGCGCCCGTCTTGGTATCCAAAATCTTGAGGTGTTCGCCGGCCAGGCGCCGGCCGATCTCGCCAAGCTGGCCCCTGCTCCAGATCGGGTGGTGCTGGAGGTGGGGCGTCCCTTGGGCGATGTGCTGCGAGCCGTTTGGGATGCCATGGCTCCAGCAGGCCGGCTGGTGATCAGCACCACCAGCTTGGAGGGCTTGGTGGATGCCACCGACCATCTGGGTCAATTGGCAGCCAATGATGTGCAGGTTTCTCAAGCCACTGTTCATCGCATGGTGCGGCGCAGCAATCAAACGCGCTTGGCCGCGGCGGAACCTCTGTTCGTGATTGCGGCCGAACGTCACCCATGAGGGGCTCGAGCCGATGGTTGAGCGGTCTGGCGGCGGCGGCCTTTGGCCTGTTGATCGTTGGGCTGGGGGGCTGGTGGTTCACCCTCAGCCTGGGGGTGATCGTGCATTTGGCCTTGCTGGAATTTTTCCGGCTGGCCCAGTTCAAGGGCATTCGCCCGGCCAGCAAAACCACCTTGGTGGCCTGTCAGTTGCTGTTGATCATTACCCAGTTGGCCCCGGGAAGTCCCTGGGCGGCTGCGGTGCTGCCAGTGGCGGGTTCAGTGATCTGCGGCTGGCTGCTGCTGCAGCCGGTCACCGGCACGATCGCCGACATTGCTGCGTCGATCTTTGGCCTTTTCTATCTGGGCTTTTTGCCCAGCCATTGGGTGCGGTTGCGCGATCTCAGTGACGCTTGGGCGGCTCCCCAATGGCCGCTCCATCCAGGGCTATCGATCACGCTGTTGGCGTTTGTGCTGATTTGGGCGGCTGATTGCGGGTCCTATTTGTGGGGCAGCCGTTTTGGCCGCACGCGTCTTTCGGAGGTGTCACCGGGCAAAACGGTGGAAGGGGCGTTGGCGGGCGTGGTCGCCACGGTGATCACAGGCGCTGTGGGCGGCTGGTTGTTGGGTTGGCCCTTGGGGCCTCTGCTCGGTGCCGGGCTGGGGGGCTTGGTGGCGCTGTTTGCCCTGGTGGGCGATCTCACCGAATCGATGATGAAACGCGATGCCGGTGTGAAGGATTCAGGCGCGTTGATTCCAGGCCACGGCGGCATTCTCGATCGGGTGGATAGCTATTTGTTCACTCCAGCAGTGGTGTTTTACGCCGTCACCTTGGTGTTGCCTCTGGTGGGGTGATGTTGCCCACGCCGTTGTGCACCCGGAACAGGTTGGTGGGATCCCAGCGGCGCTTGATTGCTAAGAGCTGGGGGTAGTGGCGGCCCCACTGGTCTTGAGCGGCATCGCTTTGGAAGTAATTGGTCTGGGGTGAATAGGTGCCCAAATCAGGCAGTTGTTGGCGCAGGGTTTGCATCACAGCAGCCACTTGCGCTGCTCCTTTGGCGCCCTGCTGGCGATCGGGCTCATGGCCTTTGAGGCCTGGGTAGCGGTACTGCTGCAGCGACGCTGCAATCACCAGACCAATGGCTTCAAAACAGCTGGGATTGAGGCAGGTTTCCTCGTCCCTAGCTTTGGCTTGTGGGTGCTCACCGGACAAGCCTTTGTTGAGGTGCAGCGCGAAGTCTTTGTGGCGTGATGCTTCAAAAAAGGCATCGGCAACAGCGCTGGGTTGATCGCCCATGGCAGCCGCTGATACCCAGAGCGAGTCGTAGCTGTTCCAAAACGCCCCCACTTCCACCTGATTGCTGCCCCACCAAAAGCGGTTGGCCGGACTGCCAGGCCGCGGATCACGTTTGATCATGCTGGGTTCAACGTCCTCCCAATAGCTGGCATTCCAGAGCTGCTTAAAGGGCAGATCGGCGTAAACCGGCTGCACCTCAAAGTCTTGGGGGCGAGCGCGCAATGGCTGCAGGAAGGCTTCAAAGGTGCTGCGCACTGTGCTGCTTTCCAGGTCAAGCGCAGTCAGCGTGAAGCCGAGTGTGTTGTGCGGCCCAAACTTCACCTGCTCACCCCAGGACGGGTTGTCGAGGTTGCCCGGCGCAAAACGCATGAACGCCTCAATCAGCTCGCGATAGGCCGTATCTGTGCTGGCTTGCACGCCGCCTGTAATGACGGTGAGGCGTTGCGGGATGGGATGGCTCAGCAGAGTGATTTCGCTCAACACCGCGAAGGTGCAGGGGCCACCACCGCGCAGGGCAAAGAACAAATCCGGGTGTTGATGGGCATTCACGGTGCGAATGACGCCATCAGCGGTGATCACCTTGGCCTGCAGCAGGTTGGCGGCACCGGTGCCAAAGCGTTTGGAGAAACTGCCAAAACCACTGCCGAGAACGAAGCCACCACAAGCCCCAACGCTGGTGCAGCCGCCGCCCTGCACGTAGCGCCCTGCGCGGGTGGCTTGCTCATAAACCTCAAGCCAGCGGTTGCCGGCTTGGACAGTGATGGCGGCCTCTGCCTGGGTTCCAGCCGGTGCCCCCTCGGGGATGAAGGCCTCATGCACCGTGATCTGCCGCATTCGGTGCGTCCAGAGCAGCAGTGAATCCGGCGCGCAGTTGCGGCCGAGGTAGTCATGGCCGGCTCCCTTGACGACTAAGCGCAGGTCGTTGTCGCGCGCAAAGTTCACGCCAGCGGCAAGGTCTTCAGCGCAGGTGGCGGCAATGGCCCAGCGGCTGGCGCTGGCGGTCCATCCATTGAGCCAGCCGGTGGATTGCAGGCCTCCGGGTTGATCCTGAATCCAGAAGGGATTGCGCAGCTTGGCCAGGATCGATTTGGTGGCTTGCTGCCAAGGCAACGCCGGTTGCAGCAGTTCGCCGCGCAGCTGACGGCGTAGAGCCTCAAGACCATCGCGGCTCCAACTGTGATTGGAGGCTTTGACTGGCATGGGCCGTAGCCCATGGAGCACCTGGCTCAAAGCGGCTCCAGCGACCGTGGCGAGCAGATCACGGCGGCGCCACAGGTGCTGGCTCATGGAGCAATGCCTCGCTTGTTGTCACTCTGGCGAGGGAATCAGCGTTGGGCTTGAAACCCGCTGACCTGGGTTTCAGCCGTTAATTAGCCGCTTCTGGGCTCACCACCGAACGCCCCCGCAGCGTCAGCTGAGCGGATTGCAGCTCCAGCTGCTCCAGGGTGATGGCGGGATCCATCGGCACCACCAAGGTCTGGTGTTGATCGCGCAGGCTCAGCTCTCCGGCTTCCAAAACGCACTGGCAGGCCACAGGAGCTGCCGCTGCGCTGTGCAGCAAAACCTTGCCCGCTTGAATCTCTAAGCGCTCCAACGGCTGGCCGCCTAACAACACGCTGCTGAGTTCAGCGCTGAACTCAGCCAGGACTGGGCTTTGCAGGCAGCCGGTGAGGCCGGATTCGCTGAATTGCACCCAGCCCTTTACTGCAAAGCTTTGGCGCAGCTGCAGCGGTTGGCCTTTGAGCAGCGCTCCTACATCGAGATCAATTGGTTCGCTGCTGATCTCCACCTGGTCAATGGCGAGGTCTTGAAACACCACGCCCTTGGCGTGAACGGTGGCCCCGGCCAGGTGGCCCTGCAGCAGGCGCCAGAGGGAGCCTTGCAGCTTGAGATCGAGGTGCTCCAGCTGGCTGCACACGCTTTTGAGCCAGAGCTTGATGGCTTGGCTGATCACCCCCAGCGCCGGCCCGCTCATCGGGCCATCCAGGTGCTGGCCACCAGCTCCGGTTGATCGAGATGGGGCAGGTGGCCGCAGCCTTCCACCAGTTGCAGCCGATCTCCCAGCAGGGCCTCAGCGGCGCGCTTTTGCGGTGCTCGCAGGATGCGGTCTTGCGCGCCCCACAGCACTTGAATCGGCGCGGCTGGCAATGGCGCACCAACCCCGGCAAAGCCACCGCTACGGGCAAAACAGGCCAGTGCTGCTCCCCAGCCTGGGGTGCTCAGATGCAGGCTGGCGATTTCTTCTTCCGCTGGCCCCACCGCTGCATCGGGATCGGCAAAGGCTTGGCGGCAGAGGCCGCGGCGCACAGCAGGCAGGCCCAAGAAGCTGGCCCCCAACCGATCCAGCAGCGGCGGCAGTGGCATGGGTTTGCCGGTGAGCCCCGCTGGAGCGAGCAGCAACAGTTTTTCGATGCGCTGCGGCTGGGCGTCTTGAAGTTCACGGGCCAGCACCACGGCCACCGAGCCCCCCATCGAGGCACCAATCAGGCCAATGGGGCCCGCTGGCATGTGCTCGGTCACGGCCAGCAGATGCGCCGGGTCTTCGGGCAGGAAATGGTAGGAATGAACGAAATAGGCATGATGCCCGTCGGTCAGGCCCGCCAGCACCGGATGGTCGTGGTCGCCGACACTCAGCGTGTTCCAACCCATATGGGGAATTTTGAGGCTCTGGTCGCGGGGCGTCAGGGCGCGGACTTCGCCGGGAAGCCAGCCGAACCCGTCGTGATCGCCGAATTCGCGGCCCACGGTCGCCATCAGCTGCATGCCGACGCAGATACCCAGGAACGGCTGCCCCCGGGCGATGATCGCGTCCTCGATGGCTTCCGCCATGCCGTTCAGCGCCGCAATCCCGGCCCGGCAATCGCCGAACGCACCGACGCCCGGCAGGATGACACGGTCCGCCTTGGCGACGGCGTCCGGGTCGGCGGTGACGGTGACGCTGCGCGCCATGGTGATGGCTCGCGTTGTCGCCGCCTGGG
>CAJWAH010000019.1 GCA_913020095.1 uncultured Synechococcus sp. | reverse complement strand
TTGGTCTGCTGCTGCGCGGCATCCAGAAGGAAGACATCGAGCGCGGCATGGTGCTGGTGAAGCCCGGCTCCATCACCCCTCACACCAAGTTCGAGGGTGAGGTGTATGTGCTCAAGAAGGAAGAAGGCGGCCGCCACACCCCCTTCTTCGCCGGTTATCGCCCGCAGTTCTACATCCGTACAACTGACGTGACCGGCCAGATCACCGCTTTCACCGACCGCGAAGGCGGCAACGTGGAAATGGTGATGCCTGGTGACAACATCAAGATGACCGGTGAGCTGATCTGCCCCGTGGCCATCGAACAGGGCATGCGCTTCGCCATCCGCGAAGGCGGCCGCACCATCGGTGCTGGCGTTGTGACCAAGATCATCGAGTGATCGAACTGGGTTGGGTCCTCAGCCTCTCGGGGCTGGGGGCTCAACCTCCGTTTCATCCCCGCCACTAGTGCGGCTGCACCTCGACAACCCATCCCCCCTCAGCGTTTCGACGCTCTTTCACCATGTCCACGGCTATTGCTCAGCAGAAGATCCGCATTCGCCTGAAGGCGTTTGACCGCCGCATGCTGGATCTGTCCTGCGACAAAATCATTGAAACGGCCGACCACACCGCTGCAACAGCGATCGGCCCCATTCCGCTGCCCACCAAGCGCAAGATTTATTGCGTGCTGCGCTCGCCTCACGTCGACAAGGATTCCCGTGAGCACTTCGAGACCCGCACCCACCGCCGTTTGATCGACATCTTCAACCCCTCGTCGAAAACCATCGACGCCCTGATGAAGCTGGATCTTCCCAGTGGTGTTGATATCGAAGTGAAGCTCTGATTCAGCAGGCCCGCTGGCCCTGAATGCTTCTTAGGATGGCTTCCGTTCTCCCCACGCCATGACTGAGCTGGCCGTACGGGAGCTTCCTCTTTTCCCATTGCCAGACGTGGTGCTCTTCCCCCAGGAAGTGCTGCCACTGCATATTTTCGAGCACCGTTACCGCATGATGTTGCACACGGTGCTCGATAGTGACCGCCGCTTTGGGGTGGTGCGTTGGGATCCCGAATCCAAGCAAATGGCGCAGATCGGATGCTGCGCCGAAGTCCTCAAATGTGAAACCGGTGACGACGACCGCAGCAACATCGTCACCATGGGCCAACAGCGCTTCCGCGTGTTGGAAATCGTGCGAGAAGCCCCCTTCATGGTGGGATTGGTGAGCTGGATGGAGGACGAGCCTCCGGTGGATGACATCCAACCGCTCGCCTCTGATGTGCAAGTGGCTCTCAAGGATGTGGTGGATCTCTCCGCCAAATTGCTGGGTCACAAAACCGTGCTCCCCGATGACCTCCCCGACCTCCCTAGGGAGCTGTCGTTCTGGGTAGGTGGCCACCTCGGTGGTGCTGTTGCCGACCATCAACAGCAGCTGCTGGAACTCACCTCCACCGGCGAACGGTTGCAGCTGGAATTTGAGCTGTTGGACCACACCCGCCGCCAACTGGCTGCCCGCACGGTGCTGAAAGACACCTTCAAGGATCTGGAGGGATGAGCCTGCTTTTCACAGGTCTGGTGCTCCTCACCTGCCTGCTGGGCGTGGGACTAGTGGTTTGGTATGTGCTGCCTCGGCGCTTTCGCGGCAGCGAAAGCGTGGCCTCTGCCTACGACAACTGGACCCAAGATCAATTGCTGGAACGCCTCTGGGGAGAGCACATCCACCTCGGCTACTACGGAGATCCTCCGCAAGGGCGCGATTTTCGCGCTGCCAAGCAAGATTTCGTGGATGCCCTGGCCCAATGGGGCGGCCTGGAAGGTTTACCCGCAGGCACCAAAGTGCTGGATGTGGGCTGCGGCATCGGTGGCAGCAGCCGGCGCTTGGCCAGCCGCTATGGCTTTGACGTGCTGGGCGTCAGCATCAGCCCTGGGCAGGTGGAGCGGGCCCGGCAGCTCACAGACCCCGATCTGTCCTGCCGCTTCGCAGTGATGGATGCCCTCAAGCTCGATCTACCCGATGCCTGCATGGATGTGGTGTGGACCGTGGAGTGCGCTCCCCACATCGCTGACAAGCAGGGCTTTGCCAATGAACTGCTGCGGGTGCTCAAGCCTGGCGGGCAGCTGGTCGCCGCTGATTGGAACCAGCGCGATCACGTCGGGCGCCCTTTCAACCAAGCTGAAAACTGGGTTCTCGAGCAGCTGCGGGTGCAATGGGCCCACCCCGCCTTCTCCAGCATCAACTCCTTCCGCCGCAATCTGGAGCAGAGCGGCGTGCCGCTTGAGCAGTTGCAAACCGGTGATTGGAGTCGCCAAACCCTGCCCTCCTGGTGGGCCTCCATCGAAGAGGGCATTCGCCGTCCGATGGCGGTGCTCAGCCTTGGACCAAGCGCTGTGCTCAAAGGGCTCAGGGAAGTGCCCACGCTGCTGCTGATGCAATGGGCCTTCAGCTGCGGACTGATGCAGTTCGGCCTGTTCAGGGCGAAACGGTGTCGTCCGTAATCGGATAGGAGCCAAAACAGCTCAACCGTTCACACAACGGTTGCAGCGCAGCGCAAACCTCCTCCACAGGCGGACCAGCCGCTTCGAGATCCACAAAGAACACGTACTCCCCCAACTCGCGTTTGGAGGGCCGCGATTCGATCCGGCTCATGTTCAAACCACGGGCCGCAAAGATCTCCAGGGCCTGCAACAACGCGCCAGGGGCGTTGGCATGCAGTGAAAAGGCCAGGCTGGTGCGGCTGGCCTGGGCTTGCTTGGGCTGCGGGCCGCGCCGCAGCAGCAAAAACCGGGTGCAATTGCCAGGCTGATCATTGATGGGATAGGCCAACTCAGCGACCCCCTGCTCCTGCCCCGCCTGGCGCGATGCCACGGCAGCGCGGAAGCGAGAGCCCCGCACCAAGCGGGCGGCTTCGGCGGTGGAACTGGTGGGGAGCTGCAGCGCTTGGGGCAGGTTCTGCTGCAACCAGCCGCTGCACTGCGCCAAAGCTTGGGGGTGGGAGAGCACCTCAGTGATCTGCTCGAGGCTGCCGTCAGCCAGCAAGGCATGGCGAATCGGCAGGATCAAGGCATGCTCGATGGCCAGAGCGCCATCGCCCTGCTGGCCGGATTGCCACAGCAAATCCGAACAGCTCGTCACACCGCCTTCCACGGAGTTCTCCACCGGAACCACAGCGGCATCCACCCGCTGCTCCAACAGCGCCATCACCACCGCACGGATCGTGGCCTGCGGGCAGCGCTCTGCTTCTGGCGACCCACACAGCGCTGCCAGGCGACGGCAGGCTTGCTCGCCGTAGGTACCCGCTGGCCCCAAAAAGGCCATAGAAGTCAACATCGCAGGACGGGACCAGGACACACCGATAGGATCCCACCGCGTCCAGGTCAGTGGGAATGGTTCTGGCCTTCCGTGCAACGCAAAGCCTGAATCTGGCGGTCCGCCAAGGCGCTGACGACCTGCCGGCTTACTTGCAAGAACAACAGCGTGTGGTGGGCGCGTTGCTGAGCCCTGAACAGCTGGAACCGCTGGGAGAGGGGCGCTACCGCTACAGCGTCAGCCCCTTGCAACTCTTTCAGTTGCGCATCATGCCCACCGTGGAAATCCTGGTGGAGCAACAGGCCAGCCGCCTGGAAATGCGTTCACTGCAATGCAATCTCGATGGGGTACCGGGGCTTGACGACGATTTCCAGCTCTCGCTCAGTTCCTGGCTAGAAGCCACAGCCCATGGCCTGGTGGGAGAGGCCAAATTGGGGGTTCAAGTCACCCAGCCAGCCGTGCTGCGCCTGATTCCAACCCGCCTACTGGAGAGCACGGGGGAATCGCTGCTCAATGGCATCCTGCTCACCATCAAAGGCCGTGTGGGCCAGCAGCTCATTCAAGATTTCCAGAGCTGGCGCCAGCAGGTGAGCCGCCCTTCAGTTCTGGCGCCAGAAAACTAAGCCGGTGTAGGGGGGTGGGCCCCCACTGCAGCAGCGCCGTGCGGTGCGCTTTGGTGCCATAGCCCTTGTGCGAGGCCAGCCCGTAGCCAGGCCAGCGCTGATCGAGTCGCTGCAGCAGCGCATCACGGCCCTCTTTGGCCAGGATGCTGGCGCAGGCAATCGCTAAGCAATGGCTATCGCCGGCCACCACCGTCTCCTGGGAACCAGGCCAAGGCCGCAAGGGCAGCGAACCATCCACCAGCACATGATCCGCTGACGGGCAGAGGCGCTGCAGGGCCCGACACATGGCCAGCTCGGTGGCAGCGCGGATGCCCACGGCATCAATACAAGCCGCCGAAGCCTGACCCAGCCCATAACTCAGGCAGTGGGCATGAATCTCAGGCAACAACGCCTGCCGTCGTTTGGCGCTGAGCGCCTTGCTATCGGTGACACCGAGGGCCGGTAAACGGTCAAAGGCTTCGGCTTTCAAAATCACTGCAGCAGCCCAGACAGGGCCGAACAAGCAGCCCCGCCCCACCTCATCGACACCAGCAACGATCACCCCGCCGAACGGCGGCGGCGGCGGCGGCGGCCCTCTCCCTCGGATTCGGCCTCCGGCTCAGCAGCGGTGGGCTCAGCTTCGGTGGCAACAGCAGCTTCGGCGGGCTCGCTCTGCGGGGTGCTGACGACGAGCGGTGCGATCTCCACCAACGCGGGTTCAGAAGCGGTGGGTTCTGGCTCGAGCAGCGGTGTGATCTCCACCGGGATGGATTCGATCGTCTCTGCGGCAGGGGCCGCTTGGCCATTGCCATTGCCGCGGCCACCACGGCGGCGGCGGCGGCCACCACTGGAGGCCAGCTCTTGCTTGGCGGCTTCCAGCACCGCATCGGCGTCGTCGCCAGGACGCACAACACGGGACACCACGTTGTCGAGATCCTCTGGGGCGGGATCAGCCAGCAGCGCTGGATTGAGGCCAAGCCAGCCGAACACCAGCTCTTGGCTTGAATCCATCGGCACAGCCACCACCTGGGGGTCTTGGCGGCGCGGTTCAGCGCCTGCCTGAGCGGCCGATCCACTGAGCTCCTGATCGGAATCCACATGATCCACAGGCTCGGTGGCAGCCCGTCCACCACCGCGGCGGCGGCGGCGGCCACCACCACCGTCGCCATTGCTGGGACTGGACACCTCAGCTCGTGCGGACGCGGCAGAACGCACCAAACCGGGCAAGGACGCCAACGGTTGCAGGGTGTCTTTCCCGGGCAGGGTCACCACATGACCCAAGCCTCCGCAGCTGGGGCAGGCGCGCCCAAACAGCTCATAGATGTTTTGCCCCTGACGCTTGCGGGTGAGCTCCACCAAGCCCAATTCAGTGATCTGGGCGATCTGTGGCCGGGCCTGGTCATCCCGCATGGCCTGGGTGAAATGCTCCAGCAACATCAGCTGGTCGCGGCGCGACTCCATATCGATGAAGTCGATGATCACCACGCCGCCGATGTTGCGCAGCTTGAGCTGGCGAGCAATCTCGGTAGCGGCTTCACAGTTGGTCCAGAGCACCGTCTCGCGGGCATTGGCCGAGCGGGTGAAGGAACCGGAGTTCACATCCACCACCGTGAGGGCCTCGGTGGGTTCGATGATCACGTAGCCGCCGGAGGGCAGATCCACCCGGGGCTTGAGGGCATCACGGATGGCCGCGTTGACCTTGTAGTGCTCAAGGATTTCGCTGGCATCCTCGTGGTGCTCAACGATCAAGTTGGCTTGGTCGGGGCCAAGGAAGCGATTGACGCGCGCCACCGCGTCCTCGGAATCCACCACAACCCTCAGCACATCCGTGCTGTAGAGGTCACGCAGGACCCGATGAATGAAGTCTTCGTCCCGGTTCAACAGAACCGGCGGATGGGCTGTTTCAGCCGCCTGTTGGATCGCTTCCCACTGGCGCAGCAGGGATTCGAGGTCGTCAATGATCTGCTCTTCACTGACGCCATCGGCCTCGGTGCGCACTAGCAGGCCCGTGCCTGGGGGCTTGATCAACACGGCCAAGGCACGCAGCCGGTTGCGCTCGGTTTCACCACCGATGCGCCGTGACACATTCACCCCTTGGCCGTGGGGTTGCAGCACCAGGAAACGACCTGGCAGCGAGAGGTTGCCGGTGAGCCGCGGGCCCTTGGTGCCCGTGGGCTCCTTCATCACCTGAACCAGCACCTTCTGGCGCGGTTCCAGCAACTCGGTGATCCCAGCGCCGCCTTTCTTCAGGCGCAACGGGCCGAGGTCGGTGATGTGAATGAAACCGTTTTTTTCGCTTTCGCCGATGTTGACGAAGGCGGCATCGATGCCGGGGAGGACGTTTTCAACGGTGCCGAGATAGACATCACCGATCTGGTGACGACCTTGCGCAACGATTAATTCATCAACCCGTTCGTCGTTGAGAACTGCGGCAATGCGCAGCTGCTCAGCGATGACGATCTGCTGTGGCATGGGCTGAGGCCACCCCTGACGGGGTCACCGAAGAGGACAGGGAAAGGAACAAAAATGCTGTGCAGCAATCAGCTGTTGGGGGCTGAGGCGGCGTTTCAACGAATGAACCTGGAGATATCACGACATTGGCCTTCCAGTGGAAAGCCACACCCTGGGAAAACCGTGCTGTAGAGCCCTTGGGTCTGCTGCAGGCGCAGGGGAAGGACAGTGTTCAAAGCCCTTGGACGACTCGCGTCCCGCGGGCGGATCCACCGCCTTGACTTGAAACTAGCACGCAAGTTTCAGGGCCACGCGCCGCAGCTGCGTTTGCTGCAGCTCACAGCCGAGGCGTTGGCCAAGCAGCTGACGCAACTGATCCGGTTTCAAGCTGCGGCCATTGGCCTGCACCAGGGTTTCCAGCCCCAGCTCCAGCTGCTGGGGACTCCAGTGGTGCCAATGCAAATCCAGCAGCAGCGGCCGCAAATCCCGGCGACGGCGGCGACCCTGACGATCCAGCTCCTCTAAGGGAAGTGCCTCTGCACCCAGCAACTCGCCCAGCGCCTCTTGGCAGCGCCGTTCAGCAGGCAACCATTCAGCACCACTGGGCTGCAAACACAAGCGCCAATGGGCTGAATGCAGCATTTGCGAAAGGGCTGGCGACCTCACCGGCACCCCATGGGCCTCGAGCAGCGAAAACCCCTCAGGCAGCAGGGGCGCCAAACGCTCCATCAACTGCGCAGGCTGCACCACTTCGGTGAAGCTCAAATCCAGCCAATCGGAATCGGCTTCAGCCCCCAGGGGCAAAGCCAGAGCCAATTGCAGCCGGGGCAGCGGATGGAACCCCCCGGTGAACGACACCGGCAGCTGACTGCGGCGCAAGGCCCGCTCCAGCATCCGCACCAAATCGAGATGGCTCAACAGCGCCATCTCACCGGTTTTGGCAAAGCGCACCCGCAAACGCCCCACCTGCTCACTGGGGGGCTTACGCGGCGGATCGATGGCAGGAATCGCCGGCGGTGGCACCACCACGTTGTGCCCCAGCCCTTCGCCGCACACACCGCAGTGACTGCAGCCATCAAACGAGCAATCAGGAACAACCACGGCCTCCAGGGCCCGCTCAAGGTCTTCCTGCAACCACTGCTTGCTCACCCCGGAATCGATGTGATCCCAGGGCAAGGGTTCAGCGCAGCGCTGCCGGCGTTGCTCGGGCGTGAGGGCCTGAAGCTCAGCCCAACTGCCAAGTTCCAGCTCGCGATAACGGCCGCCCAAGCCGGCTGCGTCAATCGCCTCACACCAGGCGCCATGGGTGCGCTCGATGTTGTCGAACCAGGCGTCCATGCCGGCGCCAGAGCGCCACGCGGCTTCGATCACCGGGGCGAGACGCTGGTCCCCACGCCCGATGAAGTCCTCCATCGCCGAGAGGCGCACATCGGTGTAGTTGACCTTTAAAAACCGCATGCCCGCAAAGCGCTGGCGCAAGATCCCCTGGCGCCGCTTGAACTCAGCGGTGGAAACGCTGTGCCACTGAAATGGTGTGTGGGGCTTGGGGGTGAAGTTGCTGATCGTCAGATTCAGCTCCAGCCGGCCGATATCGCGCATTTCAAAGCGCAACCGCTCAACGGTGTCGGCGATGCCATGCACATCGGCATCGGTTTCACCGGGCAGGCCGATCATGAAATAGAGCTTCACCTTGCGCCAGCCATTGCGCATCGCCGTCTCGATGCCAGCGCTGAGCTCCTGATCCGTCAGGCCTTTGTTGACGATGTCGCGCATGCGCTGGGTGCCCGCTTCCGGGGCAAACGTGAGTCCGCCCTGGCGCGTGCCGCCCAGGATGTGGGCGATGTTGTTGTCAAAGCGATCGATGCGTTGGCTCGGCAGCGAGAGGCTGACGTTGTGGTCCTGCAGGCGGTTGCGCAGCTCCACCCCCACGGCGGGCAAGGCGAGGTAGTCGCTGCAACTCAGCGACAGCAACGAAAAGTCGCTGTAACCGGTGCGCACCATGCCGGTCTCCACAGCTTCCACCACCTCCTCGGGATCCACGTCGCGGGCCGGGCGGGTCAACATCCCCGGCTGACAGAAGCGGCAGCCGCGGGTGCAGCCCCGACGAATCTCCACGGTGAGCCGGTCATGCACCGTTTCCACATGGGGAACCAAGCCCATGGCGTAATGCGGCATGGGCGTCGCCACCCGGCGCACCACGCGGCGATGGCCCAACGCCGGCACGTAGACGCCGGGCACCTCCGCCAGGTCGCGCAGCAGCTCTGAGCGGGGCAGGCCAGCGGCCTTGGCCTCCTCCAACACCAAGCCAATCTCTGGCAACAGCTCTTCGCCATCGCCTAGGGCGATGAAATCGAAAAATGGCGCGTAGGGCTCTGGATTGCTGGTGGCCGTCTGGCCGCCGGCAAAGATCAAGGGCCGTGCATCTGCAGAACCAAGCGGTGCATCGCCGCGATCACGGGCGTAAAGCGGCAGCCCGATGAGATCGAGCATCTCCAGCACATTGGTGGCGCTGAGCTCGTAGCTGAGGCTGAAGCCAAGGATGTCGAAGCTGTTGAGGGGCCGGCGGCTCTCAACGGCAAACAATGGCGAGCCCGTGCTGCGCAGCCGCTCGGCCAGATCGGGGGCCGGCAAGTAAGCGCGATCGCACAACTGCCGCGGCTGGGCGTTGAGGATCGAATAGAGAATGATGTGGCCGAGATTGCTGGCGCCAACCTCGTAAACCTCGGGGTAGGTGAGGGCCCAGCGGATCGAGGCCGCCTGCCAATCCCTTGGCTCCACCCCCAGTTCATTGCCGAGGTAACGGCCGGGGCGAGAGATTCCGGCATTGACCAGCTCAGCGAAAGCGGTCATCGGCGCGGCAGCACTGCCTTGAGTATGGAGCTCCGCATAGGACAATCCCGCCATCGCGCTACTCCCCTATGGCCCTCGTCAACGGCAATTACCTCAAGCTCAAAGCGGGTTACCTGTTTCCTGAAATTGGTCGCCGGGTCAAGGCCTTCAGCGAAGCCAACCCCGACGCCGCCCTGATCCGCCTGGGCATTGGTGATGTCACCGAGCCCCTGCCGCAGGCTTGCCGGGACGCCATGAAAAATGCCATCGATGAGATGGGAACCCGCGACGGCTTCCACGGCTATGGGCCGGAGCAGGGCTACGCCTGGCTGCGCGAAGCCATTGCCAAACACGATTTCCAAAGCCGTGGCTGTGACATCAGCGCCGAGGAGATCTTTGTCTCCGACGGCTCCAAGTGCGATAGCAGCAACATCCTCGACATCCTTGGCGAAGGCAATCGCATCGCTGTGACCGATCCGGTCTATCCGGTGTATGTCGACAGCAACGTGATGGCCGGCCGCACCGGTGATGCCAATGAGGGAGGGCAATACGGCGGCCTCAGCTACCTGCCCATCACCGCTGCCAACGATTTCACCGCGCCGCTGCCGAGCAGCCCGGTTGATCTGATTTATCTCTGTTTCCCCAACAACCCCACCGGAGCTGTCGCCAGCCGCGAGCAACTGAAGAGCTGGGTGGATTACGCCCTCGAGCACAAGGCGCTGATCCTGTTCGATGCGGCCTATGAGGCCTTCATCCAAGATCCGGCCATCCCCCACTCGATCTTTGAAATCGAGGGGGCGCGCCAATGCGCGATCGAATTCCGCTCCTTCTCCAAGAACGCCGGCTTCACGGGCACCCGCTGCGCACTCACCGTGGTTCCCAAAGGCCTGATGGGCACCAGCGCCACAGGTGAGCAGGTGGAGCTCTGGGGCCTCTGGAACCGCCGCCAAAGCACCAAGTTCAATGGCGTCAGCTACATCGTTCAGCGTGGGGCTGAAGCGGTGTACTCCGAGCAAGGCCAAGCCGAGGTCAAGGCGCTCATCAGCTTCTACATGGAGAACGCCGCGATCATTCGCAGGGAGCTTTCCGCCGCTGGGCTCACGATCTATGGCGGCGAGCATGCCCCCTACGTGTGGATCAAAACCCCTGAAGGCATGGATTCCTGGGGTTTCTTTGACCACCTGCTCAACAAAGCCAATGTGGTGGGAACCCCCGGCAGTGGCTTTGGTGCCGCAGGTGAGGGCTACTTCCGCCTCTCGGCCTTCAACAGCCGCAGCAACGTGGATGAAGCCATGCGCCGCATCCGCGCTCTTTAGATTGCCGTCGGTTCTGCGATCTGCCCCCGCCATGACGCACGCCAGTGAAACTCCGGTGCGCTCCCCAGGTGGTGCCGCCGTGATGGAGCGGCAACCCGAGACGGTGCGAAAACCATCGCCCCGTTACCGGGTGCTGCTCCACAACGATCCGGTCAACTCCATGGAATACGTCGTCACCTCCCTGCGGGAGGTGGTGCCGTCGTTGAGCGAGCAGGATGCGATGGCCGTGATGTTGGAAGCCCACAACAGTGGGGTGGGCTTGGTGATCGTCTGCGATATCGAGCCAGCTGAGTTCTATTGCGAAAGCCTTAAGGCCAAAGGTCTCACCAGCACGATCGAGCCGGAGGAGTGAGGCCCCACTGGCGCGGCACGCTCCTCTACCCCGCCTCCTTGGTGGCGTTGTTTCTGGGTTTGCAAGGCCTCCTAGGCCTGATGGGTGTTCCCGCTTCCCAGCAGGCTTCCTTGGCCGCGCTGCCCAGCGTTGCTGCACTGCTCATCTCACTGCCTTGGCGCTTGCAGCGGGCCTGGGGTGAACCCCAAGCCTGGAAACGCCTCGGTGTGCGCTGCAGCTGGGGAGAACTCATTAAGGCCTTGAGCCGTGGAGTGCTGTTGGCCGCAGCACTGCTGCTGGTCATTGTGGTGGCCTTGCTGCTCGGCGGCGCCCAGAGCGAGCTGCGTCTGACGCCGGCCCTGGTGCTCAATGCCGTGGTGCTGGGCTTGGGGGTGGGCTTTGCCGAAGAGTTGCTGTTCCGCGGCTGGTTGTTCGGCGAGCTGAGCCTGCTGCTGGGCCACCGCCGCGCCCTCTATCTGCAGGCCGTGATTTTCAGCCTTGTGCACACCCGGTTTCACCTCCCCGGCCTGGAACTGCTTCTGCTCCTTGGTGGTCTCGCTCTCTTCGGCGTACTGCTCGCTGAACAACGCGATGGCGATCGAGGGGTTCTGTGGGGTGCCGTTGGCCTGCATGGAGGAGCCGTCGGCGGCTGGTTCCTGCTCAGCCAAGGGGTTCTCAATCTGCAAAGCGCTGGACCGAACTGGCTCTTAAGCCCGGCCAATCCCATCGGCGGCGTGGCGGGCTGGATCGCCTTGGTGGTTTTGCTGCTGACTTTGAAACGCTCCTAACCGGCGTCAGGCGGTTGCCGTGGCCATGGCCTTGCGGCCTTCCACTGGGGCATGCAGTGCTTCATCCAGGGGAGCGCAGCCGTAATCGCGCTCCAGCAGGTCCATCACGGTGCGGCCGAAATCGGCGGGGTTGCGCTCAAAGGCTTCCAAACACACCCGGCCGAAGGTTTGGCCCATGGGCTCGGGGTTCCACAGCAATTGGCGAGCTGTCCAAGGCAGCATGCTCATCGGGTTGTAGCCGGGCTTGATCAAGCCCTGGTCGAAGCCGTACTGCTCCAGGTGAGTGTGGGGCTGCAGGCCAATGAAGAAGATGGCGGGCTCCACCTTGTCGGCACCAAAGGCCGCCTCGAGTGCGCGGTGATAGGCAACGGTTTGGCGGATCGTCTCAGGCCGCTCGTCGATCACGTTGAACGAGTAATTGACTGAGACGTGATGGCGGAAGCCAGCTCGCGCCAGCAAGCGGCAGTTCTCCAAAACGGTGCGCAGGTTGTAGCCCATACGCATCTTGCGGACGAGCTCCTGGGATCCGGAGGTGATGCCGATCTCGAAGTACTCCATCCCTGTGGCCACCATCAGCTCAGCCAGTTCGGCATCGAGGTTGTCGGCGCGGATGTAAGCCGCCCAACGGATGTCATTCCAGCCCTGCTGCTGCACCGCGCGCAGGAGCTCCTTGGCGTCTTCGATGTAGCGCCGCGCTGGGATGAACTGGGCATCGGTGAACCAAAAGCCGCGCACCCCGCGCTCGTACAGCTGACGCATCTCGGCGATGACTTCATCAACGGGATTCACCCGCACCGCCTTGCCTTCAACAACGGTGTAAACGCAGTAACAGCAGTTGTGGGGACACCCTCGTTTGGTCTGTACGCCAACGTAGAAGTCACCCGCTTCGAGATACCAGTTGAGCTGCGGCCAAATCGATTCGATGTAGTCGTAATCGCAGGCGGTTTTGATCAAACCCGAGGGCTGCTCGTGAATTAAGCCAGGGCGGGGCGCCTCCCCAGCGCGGAAGCAACGCTCACCAGCGAGTGACTCCCCGCGCAGCAGCTTTTCCAGCAGGGGCTCACCCTCGCCGACGGAAACCACCGTGCCTTTGGGCAGCAACGGCGCCAGTTGCTCGTAAAACACGCTGGTGGCACCACCACCCAAAACGGCTTGCGCCTGGGGGCAGTGGTGGCGAGCACGCTTGAGGCCCCGCCGAATCAAACGCAAGTTGCGCCAAAGCTCGCCATAGAACGAGCCCATCAACTTCACCCCACCCAAGGCACCACGCAGGCGCCTCAGTGGATTGCGGGCGTAAAAGACTTCAAACGAGTGCTGCAGCGGATTACCGCCGCGCCCATCCACAGGCGCATAGATCTGGATGTCTCGCCAGGAGAACACCAACAAGGTGGGGCGAAAGGCATCGACCGTGGCCCGCAGCACCCGGTCAACATCCAGCAGGGGAACGGCAGCTAGGTCGAGCAGCCGCTGCTGCAACTGGGGAAATTGCTTGTGGAGGTGATCGGCCAGGTAGATCGGCCCGATCGGAAAGATGGGATTACAAGGAAGGCGTACCAGCAGGACGCGATCAGCCGAAGCCGGTGTTGGGGACTCAGACACCGCTCCAGCACAAGGAATTGGACCCTAACAAGGCCATTGCCGCTGCGGAGCCTGAAAACGTTGGTTTACATCCCGCAATGTTGCTTTACAATTGGGGGACCGGAAATTGATCCGGGAATCCATACCGCCTTCGGGCACACCCCAACGCACTCATGCAAACCACCATTCAGCAGCGCTCCGGCGCCTCTGCGTGGCAGCAGTTC
>CAJWAH010000018.1 GCA_913020095.1 uncultured Synechococcus sp. | reverse complement strand
GAGGAGGCGGCGGCGAATGTTGCGGCGATACCGAAGGCTCATCTCGACGAGTTGAGGCAGTTGAACAACCCGCCAAAAGTGGTGATGCATACATTACAGGCGGTTCATTTATTGTTGGAGGCGGCCGAACCGAGCGAGTCGTCGTCGCCGCGTATGCGTGGCTTCTCACAAGTTGCTACAAAGCTCAACAGCGCAAGGAAGAGTACGAGACAGCGACGTTGCGGGAGCAGCTCGTGAGCAAGGATTCCGACATTGCGCAGCTCAAGGAATGTCTTGCATCGGCGCTTGCAAAGCAGTTCTCCGAGATGGACAAGAAGACGATGGGCGCGTGGGGCCACAAGCTCTGCTGCGAGCGCGCGTACGGCCCGTCGGAGAAGACCATCGGCGCGTCGCCTCACGAGTTCGTCGTCGCCACCAAGTTCGGGAACCCGTGCGAGCTCAACGGCGGCGGCCTTGCCGCAGCCTTTGATCACAAACGCGCCGTCGTCCGGGCTGAAGAAGATGCGGCAGGTGCAGCCAAAACTGTGGCTGACCTGCGCCGCGATCTTTTTGATGCCGGCGCCACCTTTGCCAATGAGCAGGGGCAAGACGCCCCGCTGTGGATGGGTTGCTATGGCATAGGCGTGTCGCGCTTGGCCCAAGCCGCCGTTGAGCAGCACCACGATTCCGCTGGCATGGTCTGGCCTGTGCCCATCGCACCGTTTGAAGTGGTGATCGTGATTGCCAGCAGCAAAGAAGCGCAGCAGGTGGAGTTAGCCGAATCCCTGTATGGGCAGTTGCAGCAGGCTGGCGTTGATGTGCTGCTCGATGACCGCAATGAGCGGGCCGGCGTGAAATTCAAAGACGCCGAACTCATCGGTATTCCCTGGCGCCTGGTGGTGGGCCGCGGCGCTGCCAATGGCCAGGTGGAGCTGGTGGAGCGCTGCAGTGGCGAGAAGCAGGAGGGTCCCCACCAGGACCTGGTCGCTCAGTTGCTTGAGACCCTGCAGCACCAACGTCAGGGGTTGTGATGAGACGTTGCTTGGCTGCTGCTGCCCTCGCGGCTGTGCTGGTGGGGTGCCGTGCTGCTCCCCCGCCGCCTCCGATCGCCGCCGAACGACGGTTGGAGATCAGCCCTGCTGAGAGCGAGCTGACGCTCCCCGGCGGCGTGCGTCAGCTGAGCATCCCTGTGCGCTTGGAGCGCAGCCCCAGTGAAGCGATGACCTTGGTGGTGGAGCTGCAATGCGATGACCAGCAACCACAAAACAGCGTTGTCAGCCTGACCCGCATTCGCCAGCGCGATGCCTTGCTGGGCCTCAACCGCCGCGACCCCTCGTTGGAGCGCAGTTGGTCGGGGCAGGATCGCGATCGGCCGCCCGCTTGGACGCAACAGCTGCTGGCCAAGCACTGCAGCACCGCCCTGCCGCCGGCCTGGCGCACCCCTTAAAGTCCTGCTCAATCTGCCGGCCTTTCTCTGTGTTTGCTGCGTTGCGGGGCTTCGGCCAACAGCTGGTGCGTGCCGGCCTTCAGCTGCTTTTGGTGGTGGCCTTGGTGTTCGGCTTGAGCGCTTGCGGGGGCACCCCCTCAGGCCTCACCGGCTCCTATGTGGATGACACCGTCAGCGTGGCCAAAAGCCTGCTGAGCACCATCGCTCCAGAGGACGGTCAAGCCAGCAGCGAGCAGCAGCAGCAAGCGCGCGACCTGATTAACGAGTACATCTCCCTGTACCGGCCCAACAGCCGCGTGAACGGCTTGGCCTCCTTCACGACGATGCAGACGGCGTTGAACTCCCTGGCTGGTCACTACGCCAGCTACAACAATCGCCCGCTGTCGGACGACCTGCGCGCCCGCCTGGAAAAGGAACTCCACAAGGCTGAGCTCAGCGTCGTTCGCGGCAGCTGATTTTTTGACGCAGGGGTGCTTGATCTGAAAAAATCGCGGATTGTTCGGATTGCGGCCCTGAGTCGCCCTTGCTTTGGCCAACGTTGTCGTCATCGGTGCTCAATGGGGTGACGAGGGCAAGGGAAAGATCACCGATCTGCTCAGCCGCTCTGCCGACGTCGTCGTGCGTTATCAGGGTGGTGTCAACGCTGGGCACACCATCGTTGTCGATGGTCAAGTGCTCAAGCTGCACCTGATCCCCTCTGGAATCCTTTATCCCGATACCACCTGCCTGATTGGATCCGGCACGGTGGTGGATCCCAAGGTGTTGCTGGGCGAGCTGGAGATGCTGGCCAGCAATGACATTGATGCCAGCGGCTTGAAGGTGGCCTCCACCGCCCATGTGACGCTCCCGTATCACCGCCTGCTCGATCAGGCGATGGAGCAACAGCGCGGCAACCAGCGCATTGGCACCACCGGCCGTGGCATCGGCCCCACCTATTCCGATAAGGCCGAGCGCAGCGGTTTGCGCATGATCGATCTGCTCGATGAGCAGCATCTGCGCGAGCGACTTCAGGGGCCGATCGCGGCGAAAAACCAGCTGCTGCAGAAGCTGTATGGCCTTGAGCCCCTCGATGCCGAGGAGGTGATTGCCGAATACGCCGACTACGGCCGCCGCCTCTCAAGCCATGTGGTGGATTGCACTCGCGCCATCCATGACGCGGCCCGTGCCCGCAAAAACATCCTGTTTGAAGGCGCCCAAGGCACCCTGCTGGATCTCGATCACGGCACCTACCCCTATGTGACCTCCTCCAACCCTGTGGCTGGTGGTGCCTGCATTGGCGCCGGTGTTGGCCCAACCCTGATCGACCGGGTCATCGGTGTTGCCAAGGCCTACACCACCCGCGTTGGGGAGGGGCCTTTCCCCACTGAGCTTGAGGGCAGCCTTTCGGACCACCTCTGTGATCGCGGCGGCGAGTACGGCACCACCACCGGTCGCCGCCGCCGCTGCGGCTGGTTTGACGGTGTGATCGGCCGCTATGCGGTGGAGGTCAATGGCCTCGATTGCCTGGCCATCACCAAGCTGGATGTGCTCGATGAGCTCGATGAAATCCAGGTCTGTGTGGCCTATGAGCTCGATGGTCAGCAGGTGAATCACTTCCCCAGCAGCGCCTCGGAGTTCGCCCGTTGCAAGCCGGTGTTTGAGACCCTGCCTGGCTGGCAAACCTCCACTGCGGATTGCCGCAGCCTTGATGATTTGCCGGATAAGGCGATGTCGTACTTGCGCTTTTTGGCTGATCTGATGGAGGTGCCCATCGCGATCGTCTCGTTGGGCGCCAGCCGCGACCAAACCATCGTGGTGGAAGATCCCATCCACGGCCCCAAACGAGCACTCCTCAGCGCATGACCCCCACCCCTTCAACTCTCGATGTCGTTGGCATTGGCAACGCCATCGTTGATGTGCTCTCGGAGAGTGACGACGCTTTTCTCGGCAGCCAAGGCCTGACCAAGGGCACCATGGCCCTGGTCGATGAGCAGCAAGCCGAAGCCCTCTATGGCGCCATGGGCCCGGGCGTTGAAACCTCCGGCGGCTCGGTGGCCAACACCATGGCTGCCATCGCTCAGTTGGGCGGCAGCGCTGGCTTCATTGGCCGCGTGCGCAACGACCAATTGGGCAGCATCTTTGCCCACGATTTGCGCGCCACCGGTTGCCTGTTCGATACCCCTGCCGTGCAGAGCGGTCCGTCGACAGCCCGCTGCATGATCCTCGTCACCCCGGATGCGCAGCGCACCATGAACACGTTCTTGGGGGCGTCGGTGCACCTCGATCCCAACGACATCGATCTGTCGATGGTGCGCCGCGCCAAGGTGCTCTACCTCGAGGGCTACCTCTGGGATGCCGAAGAAGCCAAACGCGCCTTTGTGGCAGCTGCTTCGGAGGTCAAAGCCAATGGCGGTGAAGTAGCCCTGAGCCTGTCGGATCCCTTCTGCGTGGATCGCCACCGCGACAGCTTCCGCGACCTGGTGGAAAACCATGTCGACATCCTGTTTGCCAACGAAGCCGAGATCATCAGCCTCTATCAGTCCTCCAGCTTTGAAGAGGCCGCCAAGCAGGTGCGCCAGCACTGCCGCCTGGCGTGCCTAACGCGCAGCGAGCAGGGTTCATGGGTGCTGGAGGGTGAGACCACCCACACCATTGCCCCCTTCCAGTTGGGCGACTTGCGCGACACCACCGGTGCCGGTGATACCTACGCCGCGGGCTTTCTATACGGCTACACCCAGGGCCTGGCAGCCGATCAATGCGGCCAAATCGCCTCGCTTTGTGCTGGTCAGGTGGTGACGCAGATGGGCCCGAGGCCCCAGGTTTCACTCAAAGAGTTGGTGCAGAAGCATCTCCCGGCTCTGGCTGGTTGAGGCTGCTGCTCAGCCAGCTGCCGTAGGCCGCTGAACATTCGCCTGGAAGCACAATCCACTCCGGCACGTCGTAGCTGTGCAGCTGATGCAGCTTGATTTCCAGCGCTTCCAGCCGCTCGGCATTGGTCTTGATCACCAGCTGCACTTCGCTGCCCTGCTCGATGCGGCCCTGCCAGTGATACAGCGATTGCTGCGGCTGCAAGGCGATGCAGGCTGCCAGGTGTTGCTCCAGCAGTTGGGCGGCTAGGGCTTCGGCCTTGGCTTGGTTGGCTTCAGTGGTGAGCACCACGAGCAGCTTCACAGGGCACTCCTTACAGCGGCCATCCCAGCCTGGCGAGCAGTGGTTCGATTTCCAAGCCATGGAGATCAGGGCTTTCGGGTCTGGCCAGCAGCAGCAGCTTCAACCCCATGGCTTGGCAGATCCGGTGCCATTGCTGCTCCGGTGGTCCGCCCGATTGACGGGCCAGCACCGCGGTGATGCCCCAGCGCCGGCAGAGCCCTGCTTCCACCGATCCCTCCAGGCTGCTGTTGGTGTGCGGCCGCAGGCAGGCAATGCGCTCAGCCGGTAGGCCAAGTTGCAGCGCCTGGCCCAGGGCACTGGCCGAAGGCAGCAGCCGCACGGCGTGCTCGCGGGCACAGCTGTAGCGCAAGGCCGCCGCGAGCTCGCGTGCGCCCACCGCCAGCAGCAGGCTGTCGCGTTCGAGCGGCTGATTGGCCAGCTCTTCAAGCTGCGCCAGCAGGATGGTCCCTGGGCTGGTGACCATGGGCCGCTGCAGCCGCAGCAGCGGTTGCCCCAGGGCCTTGCAGGCCTTGGCCACGGCGGGATGAATGCTGCGGGCAAAGGGGTGCGCCGCGTCCACCACCCAGCGGCAGGGCCATTGGGCGAAGGCGTTTTGAACCGCTGCCTCATCGCCCAGGGCACCCACCTGCAGCTCGAGTGCGGGGTGCGCCGGGTAGGCCCGCGCGGCCGCGCTGCTCACCACGCTCACCCGCAGCTGCCATCCACGCCGCAGGAGCTCGGCGGCCAGTGGCGGCCCTTCGCCGGTGCCGCTGAGCAGCCAGATGCGCTGCTCATCCATGGCACTGGCTCCACTGGCTTGCATGGGTGAGGATGGGCGCCACAACGCCGCGATCGACGTGAATCACTGCCTGCTTGAGGTGGAAGTGCTGGGGGCGCCCACGATCCGATACACCCAAGACAACCAGATGCCGATTGCTGAGATGCAGGTGCGGATTGATGGTTTGCGCGCTGAAGATCCCGCCGGTGAGCTCAAGGTGGTGGGCTTTGGCAACCTGGCTCAGGACCTGCAAAGCCGCGTGCAAGTGGGTCAACGCTTGGTGCTCGAAGGCCGGCTGCGCATGAACACCACGGCCCGGGCCGATGGCATCAAAGAGAAAAAAGCCGAATTCACCCTCTCGCGCATGCACCCGGTCTCTGGTGGTGGCGCCGCGGCCCCAGCCCCCACGGCCGCCTCTGCTCCAGCCGCAGCTCCAGCTCCTCAGGCCGCCCCCGCTCGCGCCTCTGCTCCTGCTGCAGCGGAAGCGCCGAGCTGGAACACCGGCCCGCTGGTGGACCTCCCCGACGATGAGATTCCCTTCTGAGCAGGGAGTCAAGGCTGAGAGATGTGCTGACTGGCTTGATCCAGCAGCTGCCCGAGTTCGCGCTCCAGGGCAGCCAGATCAAGCCGCAGTTCGGGCCATTGGCCCTGGTCCAATTGGCGCAACAGCCATCGCCGGTCCTGCTGCAGTTGATTCAGTAGCTCAGCTGGCGTGGTCTCGGCGTCGCTCATGGCCCTTGGCTTTTCGCCATCATTTTCGCTCGCCTTACGGGAAGATGACGCGATGAAGGATCTGTTCTCTCCAGGCTCGCTGCTCACGGTGGCCGGTGCCGTGCTCACGGTGATTGGTTCGGTGGCCTATGCCACCGACTCCCCCAACGTGAGTTTGCCGACGATTTTTTATGGCATCCCCATCTTTTTGGGGGGCTTGGCGCTCAAATCATCGGAGCTGCCGCCTCCGGCTCGGCTGACACCGGCGGCCCAGTTCCGCGAGCTGCGCGAATCCACCGGCACCAAGGAGCAGCTCAAGCTGCTGAAGGATGTGGTGCGCTGGCGTTATGGCCAAAAGGCTCACCTGGAGAGTTCCTTGGAAGCCCTCAAGCTCTGGGATGAGGAGAATCCGCCCCAACTGCAGAGCATTGCCGAGTACGACCACGGCGGCCGCTATGCGCTGGAGATGGTGTTTGATTTGGGCGATGTGCCCCGTGAGCACTGGCATGAGAAGGCCGCTCGCCTGGGCCGTTTCTTTGGGCCTGGCTTGGAGGCGAGCCTGGAGGATGGGGAGGCTGATTTGCTCACAGTGCAACTGCGTCAGCCATGTCCCTAGAGCCAGCCATGTCAACACCGGATGTCTTGCGGGTTGAGGTCCTCAGCGAGGCTCTTCCTTATATCCAGCGTTTTCGTGGTCGCCGGGTGGTGATCAAGTACGGCGGAGCCGCCATGGTTCGCGAAGACCTGCGTGATGCGGTGTTTCGCGATGTGGCCCTTCTGGCCAGCGTTGGCGTTGAGCCGGTGGTGGTCCATGGCGGTGGCCCTGAGATCAACCAGTGGCTCAATCGCCTCTCGATCGAACCGGTGTTTCAAGAGGGGCTGCGGGTCACCTGCCCCGACACCATGGATGTGGTGGAGATGGTGCTGGTGGGCCGCGTGAATAAACAGATCGTCAATGGCCTCAACCGCGTCGGTGGCCGTGCGGTGGGCTTGAGCGGCGCCGATGGCGGCCTGGTGCAGGCCCGCACCCATGGCGATGGGTCGTTGGGATTGGTGGGGGATGTGGCCCAGGTGGATCCCTCGGTGATCATTCCGCTGCTCGATCAGGGCTACATCCCAGTGATCTCGAGCGTGGCCCCCAACCACGAGGGCCAGCCTTACAACATCAATGCCGACACGGTGGCCGGTGAATTGGCCGCGGCGATGGATGCGGAAAAACTGATCCTGCTCACCGACACCCCAGGAATCCTGCGGGACCGCGATGATCCCCAGTCATTGATTGATCAACTCAGCCTGTCGGAAGCGCGCGAGCTGATCAATGCCGGCGTGGTGGCCGGCGGCATGGTTCCCAAAACCGAGTGCTGCATTCGCGCTTTGGCCCAAGGGGTGCGGGCGGCCCACATCCTCGATGGCCGCGTTCCCCATTCCCTGCTGCTGGAGGTGTTCACCAACTCAGGCATCGGCACGATGGTGTTGGGAAGCCGCCAGCAGGGCTGAGGCCATGGACCAGGCGATCAAGGCCGCTCAAAGCGCGTTGGGTTGCGGGGAATACCGCCAGGTATTGCAGCTGCTGGAGCCTTTGGCGGCCGAGTTGCCGGTCACGATGAAGCTGGGCGCCGAGGTGCGCCTGCTGCAGGCCACAGCCCATCAGGGGCTCGGCGATGCTGAGCGAGCCAAACAGAGTTGCCGTGCTGCCGCCCAGTGCGGTGATGGGGAGCTGCGCCGGCAAGCCCGCGCCCTGTTGGCCGTGCTGGAGGCCCCAGTGCTGCAGGTGCCCTCTGATCGCATGGTTCAGCTGCCGCAGCTGGGTTCGATGCCAGCGCTCGAGGGTGTGGCCAAAGCCGGTCGCCGCTCGCGGCGACGCCAAACTCCGCCCCCACCAGCGCCGCCGCCGGTGGGCCGCACCCGCTCACCGGCTGGCTTTGCCGCCCTGGCGATGGCGGTGTTGATCGGGCTGACGCTGCTGATGGCCGGCTGCGTTCGCGTTGACACCGATTTCCATTTCACCTCTCCAGGCCGGGTGGTGGTGGAGCAGCAATTGCAGGGGACCACAGCCAGCCGCCAACAGCCTGTGTTGTTGGGCTTGCAGGAGCTGGCGCCCTGGTTACAAGAGCAGGTGAGCGGCGCTTCTGAGCTGATGGCGGAGGAGCTGCCGCAGCCGCAGCTGCAGTGGCGTGAGCGCAATTGGCTGGTGGGCGTGCAGCAACAGATCCAGCTCGATTGGGACCTCTCAGCGCTCGATCCGGTGCCTGGCCTGGAGCTGCATCTGCACGTGCATCCCTTTAGCTCGGCGGCGGTTCGCCAGGCCGAGCCCCCCACGCAGAACGAGGGCGCTGGGCAACTCGATTGGCAGCCCCAACCGGGTGAGGCCAACCACCTGTTGCTGCGCTGCTGGCGCTGGAGTGGCTTGGGCCTGGGCAGTGTTGCGGTGCTGCTGCTGTTGTTGATCAGCCTGCTGCTGCGGCAGTTCCAAGCTGGGCAGCGGGCTTAAAGCTCCAGGGGATCCGGATCGATTGCCAAGTGCACGCCGCGGGGCAGGAGCTTGCGCAGTTCGGCTTCTGCTGGCAGCGGTAAGGCGGAGTCGGCGGGGCCTTGCAACAGCAATTGCCAGCGGCTGAGGCCGGCCACCTTGGAGCGGGCGGCTGGGGCTGGTCCGATCACCACCCAGCCAGCGGCTTGCAGCCCCGGGCCGATGGCTTCAGCGATGGTGGTGGCGGTGCTGGCTGTGAGGCTGGCGGCAGGGCCGGCCAGGCGCAGGATGCAGGCGCGGCTGTAGGGCACCAGTCCAGCCCCTTGGCGCACGCTGGCTTCCTCTTCCAAAAAGCGCCCGTAGCGGCCATCAATCAGATGGCGGATCACCCGGTGATCCGGGCTGTAGGTCTGCACCAGCACCTCGCCGGGGCGCTCCCCGCGGCCAGCGCGGCCGGCCAGTTGCAGCATCAGCTGCAGGCTTTCTTCGGCAGCGCGCACATCGGGCCGGTGCAGCTGACCATCGGCTGCTAGCACTGCCGCCAGGGTGACGCGCGGTAGATCCATGCCCTTGGCCAGCATTTGCGTGCCCACCAGCACATCGGCTTCGCCAGCGGCAAATTGCTGCAGCAGCCGTTGATGGCCGTCGCGACCGCGGGTGGTGTCGCGGTCAAAGCGCAACAGCCGCACCCCTTCGAGCTCTTGCTCAAGGGTGTCCATCACCCGCTGGGTGCCAGCACCGAATGGTTTGAACGCTGTGGATCCGCAATGGCCGCAGCGATCGCTGATCTCCTGGCGGTGATCACACCAATGGCAGCGCAGCCAGCTATCACCGCGGCTGTTGCGATGCACCGTCAGCGACACGTCGCAGTGGGGGCACATCACCACCTCACCGCAGCTGCGGCAGCTCAAAAAAGTGCTGTAGCCGCGGCGCGGTACCAACACCACCGCCTGCTCCTGCCGCTCCGGCAGCTGCATCAGGCGATCGAGAAGGGGGCGGCTCAGTAGACGGCGGTGGCCGCTGGCCAGCTCCTGGCGCATGTCCACAACGTGCACCGGAGGCAAGGGGCGCGCGGCGATGCGATCGCGCAGCTCCAACAGCCCCATGGCGGAGTTGTCTTGTTGGCTTAACAGCCAGTTCTCCAGGCTTGGGGTAGCGCTGCCAAACAACAGCCGCGCCCCTTCCAGCTCCATGCGGATTCGGGCCACATCGCGGGCGTGGTAGCAGGGCATCGGCGATTCCTGCTTGTAGGAGCTGTCGTGCTCTTCATCCAGCACGATCAAGCCCAGCTGGGGCATCGGCAAAAAGATCGCCGAGCGTGTTCCCACCACCACGTTGGCCCCGCCTTGGCGGCAGCGGCGCCACGCCTTGATGCGCTCACCATCGCTGAGGCCTGAGTGGAAACTGATCACGCGATCACCAAAACGCTGGCGGCAGCGCTGCAGCAGCTGAGGCACCAGGCCGATTTCAGGGGTGAGCAGCAACACGCTTTGGCCCTGCTCCAGCACCTGCTGGCAGCAGCGCAGGTACACCTCGGTTTTGCCGGATCCAGTCACCCCCCACAGCAGCCACTGGCGGATCTCCGGTTGCTGTTGCCATTGCTGCAGGGCCTGCTGCTGCTGCGCGCTCAGCTCAGGCGGCTCTTCCTGGAGCTCCACATGGTTTCCCTGCAGGGCTTCCTCGCCCTGAAGCAGCTTTGGAGTGAGTGAAATCCACTGCTTGGCCGCCAGATTTTTCAGCAGGGCCCGGCCAAAGCCTTGCTCCACCAACTGGGTGACGGGCTTGGGGCCATGGGCCTCGAGGTGATCAAGCAGCGCTTGCTGGCGTTTGGTGGGGGAGTCGCCAGGGGACGGGGGCTGCAGCTGCTCGGCCACCAACACGCTGCGCCCATGGCCGCCGCTCTGGCGCCGGTGCCCAAGCCAGCCATTGGGCAATGCTGTTTTCAGCACCTGAAAGCTGGAGGTGTGGCAGCGCTGCGCCACCGCCTCGAGCATCTGCTGCCAGAGAGGGTCTACGGCGGCGGTCTCCAGCCGCTCCAGCACAGGGCTTAAGGCAACACCCTCTGGAATCTCAGCGACCTCTGCGCTGACAATGCCTGTATGCAGTTGGCCGCGGAGTTTGACGCGCACCAAATCGCCAGCTTGAAGCGGTTCAACGCCGCTGGCGTCGTAACTGAGCAACCGGCCGCTGCGGCCGGCCTCCACCCAAACACTGACCGAGATCCGTTCCCCCACGTCTAGTTTGGGAAACGGCGCAAACAATCATCCTCCAGCAGTCAAGCCAAGGTTGCGCAACCCACACCCATTTCTTAAGATGGGTGAGTTGGGCTGGTAACACAGCCGTCGGAACACGACAGAGTTCCGTCCAGTGGGAAGACACCGAGGAGCTTCTGCTCAGGGTCTGCGATCACCCCTGACAACCCTGTCAATCCGACAATTTTGTCGTCTTGTACCCCAGATCACTGCTGTTGCGCTGGCGCGTTAGTCGCTTGTGCTCGGCGTAATGAGACGCTTGCCCGTCTCACTTAGCCCTTCGTTCGGTTCGATCGCATGCCCGTTGCTGCTGCCGCTAAGTCCACGACCGCTGTCGCTGAAGTCACCGAAGCCAAGCCGGTGAAAGCCAAAGCGGCCCCTAAAGCCAAGGCTGAGCCCAAAGCCAAAGCCAAAGCGGCTCCCAAAGCCAAAGCTGCACCGAAGGCCAAAGCGGCTTCCAAAGCCAAGGCTGCCCCGAAGGCAAAAGCTGCTCCAAAGGCCGAGCCCAAGCCTGAAGTGGCTGTCACCACCACCGTCGCCAAAGACGGCAAGGCCGCCAAGCTGCCCAGCATCAAGATCGGCCCGAAGGGCGTTTACACCGAAGACTCCATCCGGGTCTACCTGCAGGAGATCGGCCGCATCCGCCTGCTGCGCCCCGATGAAGAGATTGAGCTGGCCCGCAAGATCGCGGACCTGCTTCACCTCGAAGAGCTGGCTGATCAGTACGAGGAAGACCACGGCAAATATCCCGACAACCGTGAGTGGGCAGTCCTGGTCGACATGCCTCCCATCAAGTTCCGTCGCCGCTTGATGCTCGGCCGCCGGGCCAAGGAAAAGATGGTGCAGTCCAACCTGCGCCTGGTGGTGTCGATCGCCAAGAAGTACATGAACCGGGGCCTGAGCTTCCAGGACCTGATTCAAGAAGGCAGCCTCGGCTTGATCCGCGCCGCTGAGAAGTTCGACCACGAGAAGGGCTACAAGTTCTCCACCTACGCCACCTGGTGGATTCGTCAGGCCATCACCCGCGCCATTGCCGACCAGTCGCGCACCATCCGCCTGCCGGTGCACCTCTACGAGACGATCTCTCGCATCAAGAAGACCACCAAGGTGCTCTCCCAGGAGTTCGGCCGCAAGCCGACCGAAGAAGAGATCGCTGAATCGATGGAGATGACCATCGAGAAGCTGCGTTTCATCGCCAAGTCGGCTCAGTTGCCGATCTCCCTGGAAACACCGATCGGTAAAGAAGAGGATTCACGCCTCGGCGACTTCATCGAAGCCGACATTGAGAACCCCGATCAGGACGTGGCCAAGAACCTGCTGCGTGAGGACCTCGAAGGTGTGCTCGCCACCTTGAGCCCCCGTGAGCGTGACGTGCTGCGTCTGCGTTATGGCCTCGACGACGGCCGCATGAAGACCCTTGAAGAGATCGGTCAGATCTTCGATGTGACCCGTGAGCGCATCCGCCAGATCGAAGCCAAGGCTCTGCGTAAGTTGCGCCATCCCAACCGCAACGGCGTGCTCAAGGAGTACATCAAATAATTCTTTGGTCTCTGAGACCCCTTTCATGGCAGTCGATCTCAGAGATTAAATTTGGCGAGTCTCCGTCGCGTCTCTGCGGCAATGAGGCTCGCTTTTTTATGCATTTATTTGCTACAGCAATCCCCTGGCTAGGGGATTGCTGGCTTTGCAGAACCACTCTTTTTGGGGAAGTGCTGAGGTGCTCTCGCCGCTTGCCTCTGAGGCCTGGAGGACGCCTGAGGGATGAGGAACAGTGCTGGCTTCGTGGTGGCGGAATGCTCCCCTCGCTGGATGAGCCAATGAGTGCAAGATTGGCGTCAGTTAATAGCCGATTAGTCGATTTATGCCTATAAAGCCAAGATCTTCCGATGTGAACGGTGAATACCAAGCAGCAACTCACTCTTGCTCAATCCACTTCTGAGTCCACAAAGCGGAGAGCAAACAGCTTGAATCAGGTTAAAGGGTTCGGCATTTGTTTGGCTTTAGGTTCTCTGGTATCCGCCAATGGTGCTGTAAAAGCAACAGAAAACTACAGCACTTTTGAATACAGCGGAACGACTTATTGTATTGGCCTAGAGACAGGTCAATATGCATATTCTGGTAGAAATAATGATGTGCAGCAGCCATATGCTTCAAGTCTGGCAGCTGCTGGAAATCCTCCTAGACAGAATTACTGGACTCTTGATGATGCGGCATGGGGTTTCTCTACAACAAGGGCTGGGGAAACCAATGCATTCGCCAAAGAACTCAGCAATGACGTCCTCTTTCAAGACATGTTCGTGGCAACAGGGATTGGAGCTGGTAATCAAATTCGCGGATTCATGAGTGGTGTCTTTAAGCCAAATGTCACACACGGAGATCCAAGAGTTGTAACCATATCAGCGCTCTACAACGTTGATGACAGCAACTGTGTCGGTGGCGATGGCCTGATCAATATTGACGATGCATTACGCGAACTTCCCGCAGGCTTAATTGCAAGATTGCAATCCCGTCTTGCAGGGACCACCCGAGCTCAACGCCTAGCAGCGCTTGGCCGCTTCATCTCAGCAGGCCTACTACCCAGAAACGTCATCGCTGCTGGTGGTCTCGCCACTCAGGCCTACGTCAACGATCTCGCTGATACCGTTCTAGAACGCCTTCCTTCGCGTCAGTTTCAAAAGCTACAAGTAGAAGAAGAAATCACAGAATTTGAAATCGAAGAAACCATCACAGAGCCCGTGCGTGGTCTCTGGAAAACCTCTGGTTCAGCTGAAGTCGACATTGAAATTGCCTCCATCGAAATGAATGGTGATATTTACGTCGACAACCCCAAGCTGACCTCCATCTAT